>SKGG01000011.1 GCA_007117565.1 Candidatus Izemoplasma sp.
TGGTCATAAAATGGGTGGCTTCAAAGTCCTCGATCATATGATTGATGATGCATTGATGGATCCGTTTAATGACATTCACATGGGCATCACCGCAGAAAACATTGTTGAGCGTTATGGCATTCGTCGTGAAGATCAAGATGCGTTGGCCGCAGAGTCACAACGTCGTGCAGCTGCTGCACAAGATGCGGGCCGTTTTGTGAATGAAATTGTCCCAATTACGGTTCCCTCAAGAAAAGGCGATATCGTTTTTGAAGCGGATGAGTACATCAACCGCGCCACTAACTATGAAAAACTCTCAACCTTACGTCCTGCGTTTAAAAAGGATGGTTCGGTCACCGCTGGTAACAGTTCAGGCATCAACGATGGCGCAAGTTTCATGATTTTAGCCAGTGAAGCGTACGTGAAAGAACACAACTTAACCCCCCTCGCGGAAGTCGTGGGTGTCGGTCAAGGCGGCGTAGAGCCTACCTTGATGGGATTAGGCCCAACCCCCGCCATTAAGCAAGCACTTTCTAAGGCCTCCCTAACCTTAAAAGATATGGAACTCTTAGAACTCAATGAAGCGTTTGCGGCGCAAGCGCTTGGCGTAATGGAGGAGTTACAACGCGATCATGGTGTTGATCTTGAATCACTCAAAAAAATCACTAACATCTATGGTGGCGCGATCGCGTTAGGGCATCCTGTGGGTGCGAGTGGAAACCGTATTTTAGTGACCTTATTACATGCATTACACACAGAACAAAAAAATCTCGGTTTAGCGTCCCTTTGCATCGGTGGAGGCATGGGAACGGCCGTTATTCTAAGGAGAGTTTAAGATGCGTTTAAAAGATAAAGTAAGTGTGATTACAGGAGGCGCGCAAGGCCTCGGTCTCGCGATGGCGTTACGCTTTCAAGCAGAAGGTTCAAACGTTGTCATCATCGATTTAAAAGAGCCTGAAACATTGCCTGAAGGGATGACGTTTAAAGCCCTCAATGTGGCAGATATGCAAGCGACCGAAACCGTCTTTAATGACATTATCGAAACGTTTGGTCGAATTGATGTATTAGTCAACAATGCCGGCATTACGCGTGATGCTATGACGCGTAAAATGAGTGAAGAACAATGGGATTTAGTCTTGAATGTGAACTTAAAAGGCGTCTTTAATCTCACTCGTTTAGTGGGTCCCTTAATGGAGACACAAGGTGGCGGTTCCATCATTAACATCTCCAGTGTGGTTGGTGAGTACGGCAACATTGGACAAGCCAACTATGCAGCGACTAAAGCGGGCGTCATCGGCTTAACGAAAACCTGGGCCAAAGAGTTTGCTCGTAAAGGGGTGCCTGTGCGTGTCAATGCGATTGCCCCAGGGTACATTATGACCGACATACTAAAAACAATCCCGGAAGAACTGCTTAAATCGTTTGCTCAAATGACCATGCTCAAACGCTTAGGCGAACCTGAAGAAATCGCTTCCTCAGCGCTATTTTTAGCCAGTGATGAAGCGTCTTATATCACCGGTCATGTGCTCAGCGTGAATGGTGGCATGAGGTTATAATGGCCGCGTCAAACACACCCTTTGTCGGCGTTGTTGGCACAGGGATTTATCTTCCTAAACATACACGTTCAGCCGCCGAAATTGCGGCCATGACCAACGGTGTATGGACAGAAGAAGCGGTCATTGAAAAACTCGGTATTAAGCAGATTTATCTTCCTGGTGAAGACGACGGAACACAAGAAATGGCAGCGAAAGCGGCCAAAGATTTAATCGAAAAACATCAGATTGATCCCAAAAGCATCGATGTGATTTTATCAATTGGGGAAGAATGGAAAGAGTATCCTTTGACGACTTCAGCGCTTTATGTGCAAGATCAAATCGGCGCGGTAAACGCTTGGGGCATTGACCTTGCTAATCGTTGTTCGACAGGTGTGAGTGCCTTTAAAATGGCTAAAGATATGCTATTAGCCGATGAAGACACGAACCGCATTCTTGTCGTTGGTGGATACAGAAATGGCGATTTTGTGGATTACAGCGACCGTCACATGTCGATGATGTATAACTTATCTGCGGGTGCTGGAGCCATCCTATTTGAAAAAAACTATCCTAACAACATCCTCCTTGGGTCTCATATCATTGCGGATGGCTCCCTTGCTCGAACCGCGGGTGTAAAATATGGTGGAACCAAACACCCGATTACGAACGATAATCTTGACGTGGCATATAAATCTTTAAAACTCATGGAACCCGAGAAAATGAAAGCCCGTTTAAACGAAGTATCCATGGACAACTGGTTTATGTGCATCGATGAAGCGCTCAGAAAATCAGCGTTATCACGAGACGACATCGATTATCTTGCAATTTTACATATTAAGCGTTCAGGTCATTTAGCGATGTTAGAGGCGCTAGGGCTTAGTGAAGCGCAAACCATCTATTTAGAAGATTATGGTCATATGGGCCAAATCGACCAAATATTATCATTGCATTTAGCCCTTAATCAAGGCACAATTAAACTAGGCGATCACATCGTGATGATCGCGGCTGGCATCGGCTATGTTTGGGGTGCTAGCGTGATTGAATGGGGGCCCAAGCGTGACTGATTTTATCCGTATCATATTTAACAGTCTTCAAACAGGCAGCGTCTTTGCACTGGCTGCGTTAGGGATTGTACTGATTTTTAGAACGTCTCGTACCACAAACTTTGCCCAAGGACTCATTGGGACCTTTAATGCCTATGTCGCAGCTTATTTGTTGTTACAGTATGGTTGGAACTTATGGTTGGTCGCACTGATTGCGTTACTCACAGCCTTTTTAACAGGGGTCATTATCGATACGTTAATCATTCGTCCTGCAGCGAAAGTTAATCCCATCTCAAAACAAATCGTGACCTTAGGGATCATCATGATTCTCATCGGTCTCATTCCGTTTTTCTTTGGTGTACAGCCCTTGTTATTTCCAAGTTTTATTCCCAACACGTTTGGCATCGATATTTTAGGCGCGACGTTACGCTATAACACCATCTTTATTATCGCTCTATCCGTAGCGTTAATGGGAGCGATGTTTTGGTTTATCCAATACACTCGTTGGGGCTTAGCCACCCGCGTGACCGCCTCTAATGAAACGACTTCAAAATTGATGGGGGTGCCCACTAAGACTGTCACCATGGTGTCTTGGGCAACAGCGGCCATCTTAGGGACCTTAGCAGCGTTGTTTGTCGCGCCAAGCGTCAGTGTGCAACCAAACATGATGTTAAACGTCCAGCTCAGCGCCTTCTTTGCGGGTACGTTGGGTGGATTCTCAACGTTCATCGGCCCAGTGGTCGGTGCTTACATCATTGCATTTGCTCGTAACTTTACAAGTTTTTATATCTCTGATATTTGGGGGAATGTTCTCGTTTATTCTTCCATCCTCGTCTTCCTATACTTCAAACCGTATGGGCTTTTTGGTAAAAAGCCGACAAAGAAGGTGTAACATGTTTACCATCATAGATCGTTTATCAAAAACCATCGGTCAATTTTTCCAAGGACATGTCTACCGCAATTATTTACTGTTTGGACTCGCAGTTCTCATGATTCCTCTCATGCATAACTTTCGCATCATCGGTTCAGGGACGTTAGGCATATGGGCGTACATTGTCATCATTACCGTGGTCGCCTTAGGACTGAATATCTTATTAGGTTTTAGTGGTCTAATTTCATTAGGAACAGCCGGTTTTGTGGGTGCGGGCGCGTTAGGGACAGGGGTCTTTTTAAGTTTAGGATTACCCTTTGAACTAGCGGCTTTGCTTACCATCGTGATTGCGGCGGGCATAGGGACTTTAATCGGCTTTTTCTCACTCCGCGTTGAAGGAATTTATCTCGCAATTGCGACCCTCTTTGTTGGTGAAATTTTAAGACAAATCTACACGCAAGTTGAGATTTTTGGTGGCCAGATGATTAACATTGGCGCCATCCGTTTTTTAGGGTTCTTTACCTTGAGTGCGAATCCACCCAGTGAACGTCGTATTCTCTTTGCGATCATTGTCGTCATTATGGTACTCATGATGATTGCGATGCACCATCTTGTTCACTCAAAAACAGGGCGTGCTCTACTCGCCATGAGTCGTTCTCAAGCCGCTGCTCAAGCCATGGGTGTGAGCATCTTGAAATACCGTCTCACCGCGTTTGTGACCGCAACCGTCTTTGCGACGGTGGGTGGCGTACTGTATGCTGTTTATATTCAAAATGCGCCAACCACTGCGTGGACGTTAGATTTGAGTCTTTTCATCATCGCGATGGTCGTCGTCGGTGGCTTTAAATCAATTTATGGCACCTTCTTAGGCGCTTTCATCATTCATGGCATTCCCAATCTTATCTTAGCCGATCTTTTTGGGGACGTTTCGTTTATCTTCTCAGGCGTCTTAATTATTCTTGTTATTTTATTCTATCCATATGGCGCCATCCAAATCTTTTATGACATCCGTAAATGGTATTATAAACTTCGCCTGAAATGGCAGCGAAAAGGGGTGAGTTTAGATGAGTAAAACACCACTCCTATCGTTAGAAAATGTCTCGATGACCTTTGGTGGTCTCAAGGCTGTAAATGAACTATCGTTTGATGTTTTTCCCGGTGAAATTATAGGCCTTATTGGACCCAATGGCGCAGGTAAGACGACCGTTTTCAACTGTGTCACACAGTTTTATAAAGAATACGAGGGAAACATTCTCTTTGATGGTTTAAACGGTCATGTCGATTTAAGAAACGTCAAAGTGACCGATGTGATTAAACAAGGGTTGGTGCGGACCTTTCAAAACGTTGAGTTGATTCCCGATTTATCGATCATAAACAACTTGTTGATTGGAGCTCACACTCAGTTTAAATCCCGTCTAATCGATCATTTATTTAATACGAAAAAAGCGCGCCAAGAAGAAGCACGCTTACGAGAAAAAGCCCTCGAAATTTTAAGCTTTTTGAAGATCGATCATCTAAAAGATTTCTATGTCAAAGGCCAACCTTACGGCATCTTAAAGAAAATTGAAATCGCAAGAACACTCATGAGTGATCCTAAACTGATCATTTTAGATGAACCTGCGGCCGGACTTAATGATCGTGAAACCGACGAACTCGAAACGCTCATTTATGAAATACGCAAAAAGTACAACACCACCATCTTGTTAATTGAACACGACATGGGCTTTGTGATGAACATCTGTGACCGTGTGTGTGCGATTAGCTTTGGTAAGTTCTTAGCGATGGACGTGCCAAACAAGATTCAAAAGAATCCGCTGGTTCAAGAAGCGTATTTAGGGAAGGATGATTAGATGAGTATACTTTTAAACATCGACCACCTTTCTGTCAGCTACGGTGCGATTCAAGCCTTAAAAGAGGTTTCTATTGAGGTTAAAGAAGGCTCTATTACGGCCATTTTAGGTGCCAATGGGGGTGGAAAGACCACCTTACTTAAGACCATCTCAGGCATTGTGCCTTCCCAACAAGGCACGATACGTTTGACTGAAAAAGACATTACTAAATTGGCAGCCGAAAAAATTACAAGCTCAGGGATTGTCCATGTTCCTGAAGGACGTCAAATCTTTGGCGACCTCACGGTCTATGAAAACTTGATGATTGGCGCATTTACGGTCAAAGCTCAGTTTGTTTTAGAAACACAAATTGAACCTGAGGTAGCCACGCGCTTAAAAGACGCAAAACAACAAGATGATCGTGTGTGGTTAACGAAAAAAGACATCATTGAAAACAATTTGATTAAAGTCTATCGTTATTTCCCAGTCTTACAAGAACGACGAAATCAAGTGGCCGTCTCCTTATCGGGTGGTGAACAACAAATGTTGGCCATCGCCAGAGGGCTCATGGCCACCCCCAAACTTTTAATTTTAGACGAACCATCTTTAGGGCTTGCGCCCTTGATTGTCAAATCTATTTTCGAGATTTTAAAGAAACTAAATGAGACAGGATTGACGGTGCTCATTGTTGAGCAAAACGCCTTACAGACGCTTAAAATCGCAGAT
This sequence comes from Candidatus Izemoplasma sp., assembly GCA_007117565.1. The sequence goes on from SKGG01000011.1 coordinate 5,981, forward strand.
TATGCGTACGTCATCCAGGTTGGCTCTATCATCAAACAAGGGACGGCTAAAACACTCATTAAAGACCCAGAGCTTATCGAAGCATATCTTGGTAAATAGGCATCACACTGTGAAAACAGTAAAAAATATAGTAAGAAAAACTCTAGGAGGAAAAGAAATGAAAAAGCTTTTATTACTCAGTGTTCTCTTCGTGGGAATCTTTGCTTTAAGTGCTTGTGGTCGTGAACAAGCTCAAGGTGTTTCAGACACACGTGTGGTCGTTGGAAACACCGCAGCGACCAGTGGCGGACTCGCGTTTGTGGGTGGACCATTCCGTGACGCGATGATTGCATACTTTAATATGGTCAATGAACAAGGCGGCATCGCAGGACGCGAAATCGCCTACATTCAGTACGACGATCAGTTTGACGGTGCTCAAGGCCTAGCCTTAACACAACGTCTTGTCGAAGACGATCAAGTCTTTGCACTGGTTGGACACTTTGGCACCCCGACTGTCGGGGCAACCAGAGATTACCTTAACGACATCGGAATTCCACGTGTTTACTACGCAACTGGTATCAGTGCGTTATTTAACCCGGAAGCCGAAGGTGGCGAACGCGGTAGTTTCCCTGTTCAGCCAATTTTTGACGCAGAAGGTGAAGTCATGGTTGCACGCGCTGTCGGTTCTTTAGGCGCTTCACGTGTGGGTGTCATTTATACCAATGACGATGCCGGTCGTGGCTTACTTAACGGTATCCGTATTCGTTCAGAAA
>SKGG01000081.1 GCA_007117565.1 Candidatus Izemoplasma sp.
ACCCATGGTAACTCGGTGAGGGATGAATCGGCAAAAGCCATAAGCCTTCAATGCCTAAATTAGCCAGATGCGGAAGTGCTTCTTTTAAACCAATAAAATCACCAATCCCATCGCCATTGCCATCGGCAAAGCTGCGAACTAAAATTTGATAATAATTGCGGTGATTAGGAAACAAACTTAAAAAATCATAGGTTTCAGGAATCTCTTCCTCGGTGCCTCTTTGGCACGCTGATAAGGTCAAAGCAAGTACCAGAATGGTCAATATTAAACTTAATTTTTTCATTTCTTTACTCCTTAAACTGACCTTGAACGTCGGTCAATAACTGATGACTCTGCGCATCATACCATGCGATGGTGTAATGATGCTCATGAATGGTGACAACGCTATAGCTTGCTGGCATGCGGCCTCTTGATCGACTCACAGCCCCAGGATTCATGATCACACCTTGGCGTGTCTTCGTATGTTTGGCAATATGCGTATGCCCATGAATGACCAAGACGGCGTGATGTTTTTTTAAGAGTTTCATCAACTGATGGTCACCGTAATGCACACGGTATTCATGACCGTGCACCATGACCAACGTTTGGCCTTCAATTGTGAGCACGACACGCGCTTCTCCCGCGTCCATGTAGGCGTTCCCATAAACCGCGTAGACGTTGTGAGAAGCTAAAAAAGCATTAGACAGCTCTGAATCGCCGGCGCTCAAAACATAATCCACATCGGCATGGTGTTCTAAGATGGCTTCAAATCGTTCTTTATAACCGTGGATGTCGCTGACCACTAAGAGTGTCTTCATTGTAAACCTCGCAAATACTGTAACATTTTTTTAAGTGCTTTTTGGCGATGCGACAGTTGATGTTTAACGTTACTGCCCAATTGCGCAAACGTTTCTAAATACGGCAGTGGCATAAAAATCGGATCATAGCCAAAGCCTTCTTGGCCCACCATCTCTGTATGAATGCGCCCTAAACAGACACCTTCAAACGTCGTGACGGTGCCACTAGGTTCTCTTAAAGCAATCACCGCTTTAAAACGGGCACGACGATCACTGACATTGGCCATTTTTTTTAACACTTTTAGATTGTTGTCTTTATCTTTTCCACTGGCACTATAACGCGCAGAAAACACACCTGGTTCACCCTCAAGCGCTTCAATCTCTAACCCCGAATCCTCCGCAATATAATACGTATTAGGACGATAGCGCACTTGCGCAAGTTTTTGTCGAGCGTTGGCTTCAAAGCTGTTTCCTGTTTCTTCTAAAACGCCTTGAAAATGCACCGACAAAGGCTCAAGCTCAAACGCTTCATCCTTTAAAAGGCGTTGATATTCATGATATTTGTGTTGATTGTATGTGACAACCACCAATTTTTTCATCGTACCACCTACAAAAAAAGCCTTCGCGTGAAGGCTTATTTTTCACACCAGACACTGAACTTTTGTAAATCTTTGTTGGTGCCAATCAAAATGATGTGATCGCCTTCTTCAAACGTCGTTGTTGGCGTTGGAATGATGATGTCTTCTTGGCGTTTAATGGCGACTAAATTGATGTTATGTTTTTGTCTTAAATCAAGGTTGACCACCGTAGAGCCCACCACTTTTTCAACCACTTCAATCTCAATAAAGCTGTGGTTTTCGCTCAAATCATAAAACTCAAAAATGTTATCACCCATGATTCGGTGCGCTAAGCGGCGACCTGTCAAACGCTCGGGTTGCACGGTCTCATCTGCGCCAATGCGCATGACGACTTTTTCATGATAGGCGTTTTGTACCTTAACCGTAACTCTAGGGACGCCAAGTTCTTTTAAAATCATCGTCGTCAGAATGCTGTCTTGGATGTTGTGGCCAATCGCCACCACGACATGATCGATGGCATTAATCCCAATGTCTTTTAAAGCATTTTCATCGGTCGTATCTAAGACCATCGCATGCGATGCTTTTTTCGATATTTTTTTTAGCTGTTCTTCGTTTTTATCGATGACTAGCACGTCATAATCATTTTTGACAAGCTCTTCGACGACACTTTGGCCAAAACGGCCTAATCCGATTACTGCAAATGATTTTTTCGCCATCAAGGCACCTTCTTTTTACAAGATTAAAAAAGCTGTTATAATGATACCATACGGTTGTTTTTTGTCAATCAAACAACCAAGGAAAGGGGCGCATTCATGCGATCAAAAACACCTTCATTAAGCACCCGCTTTGTCGGGATTTTCATTCTATCGATTCCCCTCTTTTTAGGGGTTCAATGGCTTGTGTTAAGCGTTTTCTTAGGACCACTGGATGAACAAGGGTTATGGGTTTTTGCGGCTTGGAGCAACCTCACATGGTTCGGTGTGTTAACCGGTTTCTTATTGTGGATTGGTTGGATTTATTTGGTCAAGAACCAATGGCCTTATTTTACATTACATTTAAGACGTCATCTTTTTACAATAATGTTGGGTGTCTTTTTATTGATTTTGTTCAATTTATTCAGTGTCCTCTTTTTAGAAGCCATGGGATTGGATATAACCTCAGCCAATCAAGAGGCCATCATAGCGATGGCGAATGCCGGCATCAACACACGTATGGCATTGTTGATTGCGGGAGGATTTTTAGCCCCATTTGTGGAAGAATTGGTTTTTCGTAAAGGCTTTATCGATCTATTCTCACGGCGCATCGGCATGATCGGAGGCATCGTGTCGAGCAGTCTTCTTTTTGGCTTCTTACATGTGCTTTTAGATTTAGGCCGTCTTTATATGATTCTTCCTTACGCGTTTTCAGGGGTGGTCTTGGGCTTCATTTATTTTTTTAGCAACAAAAACATTTATGTCCCAATTTTTGTGCACGCCAGTTATAATTTAATTGGTTTAATGATTTTAATATTACCGCTTCAAGAGCGATTTAGTGGTATTTAAAGCACACACTAAGAACTTTGGATTGAGTTGATCAAACGCCTGTGATTCATGTGCTAAAAGAGCTTCAACAAAGGTGTCTTGACGCATCATAATGACCGCCTCAGCCACATCATAGGGTAAATGTTGATGAAACTGTTTAGGCATCCCGTGGGTTTGTAAGAACCCTTCAAACACCGTTTGGTTTTCTTGCATTAAAGCATAAAATAACAACGAAGCGCCATGTCGATCGTACTGCGAAGCGGCTGGCGTTTTTAAATGGGCCATGACGAAATCTGTTTGGCCTTTTAACAACGCATCATGCAAAGGATAGGAGGCTTTATACTCTTTGCTTCTAGGATCGTTTTTTTGACGCTCAAAATACGCTAAGAGTTCATCGTTGCCGTAACGTTCAGCCAAACGATAAGGCGTCTCATTAAAGCGGTCTTGCGTATAAGATGATAACCCAAGCTCACACAGCTGCATCGCCATATCGGTGTGTTGATGAATGACCGCAAGATGCAAAGGTGTCTGATGATACATATCGGGCAGCATCGCGTTCACTTCATATTCACGTAGGAGATCAAATAAACGCATGTCGCCAAGTTGTGCCACTTCATGCATCAAAGATTCTCTTTTGATGTTCACTTCATGAGGATACGCGCCGGCTTGAACCAGCGTTTTAAAAATCGATTTTTTACGCCCGCGTAAAGCATAAAATAACACATGTTGACCTAAATCATCATGCCCTTGAACACGGGCGCCGTGGTCAAGCAAATTCTTAACGGCTTCTTTGGCGCCTTTGGCGGCCGCAAGCATTAGAGGGGATTGACATTTGTCATTGATGGTGCGTACATCGGCGTGGTGTGTGAGTAAGATTTCAAGCGCATCATGATTGCCTAAATGTGCTGCAATATGAAGTGGTGTTTCACTGTATTGGTTGCGTTGATTGACATCCAACCCAGCCGAATGAATGAGATAGTATAAGACCTCAAGCGCATTGCTTTTGATGGCGTAAAACAAGAGGTTTTGACCTCTTTGGTCGAGCGCTTTAAGCTCATCTTTATTCGACACGCTTTTTAACGACGCCAGCGATCGTTCCTTGACCGCATGAATCCATTCAACTCGTAACTCTGACATACGCATCCCTCCTGGTTAAAGCTTACCATAGTGCAAAAAAAAATACCACGTTGAGCGTGGTATTTTTTTTACTTTTAAATCAAATTAACGAACAGAATCTTTTAAGACTTTGCCCGCTTTAAAGGCAGGTGACTTTTGAGCTGGGATGTGGATTGACTCACCAGTTCTTGGGTTGTGACCAGTACGCGCTTGACGTGATCTCACTTCAAACGTACCAAATCCAGTTAACACGACTTTGTCGCCAGCTACGAGTGCTTCTTGAACAGCATCTAAGGTTGCGTTTAACGCAGCTTCTGCTTCTTTTTTAGTTAAATTTGCAACTTCCGCTACACGAGCGATTAATTCTGTTTTGTTCATGCGTTACCTCCTTAATGGTTTAAAATCTATCGTCATTATAGCAATGATTGAAACAAAAAGCAAGTTTTTTAGCTTAATGACGCGGTTTTTAGCGTTTTTTTAAGTTTTTTTAACCTGTGTTTCGGGTTTCGACGCACGATGCAGCAAATCACTCATCGCTTGTTGAGGTGATACTTGATGAAAAACGACCTGATAAAGCGCTTCAATGATCGGACTATCAAGATTTTCTTTCTGTGCCAATTGGTAACAAGCCTCGGCCGTCCGAATGCCCTCAACGACCATCGTCATGCCCTCTAACGTGGCTTTTAAGTCTTTACCTGAGCCAATTTGATACCCCGCTTGGAAATTTCTTGAGTGCGGAGACATGCAGGTCACGATTAAATCACCTACACCCGATAACCCCATTAAGGTTTCGCTTGAAGCGCCGAAATAAAGAAAATAGCGTTCCATTTCCACGAGCCCTCTGGCCATCAGTGCTGCCACAGCGTTATCGCCTGCACCCATGCCGCGTAAAATGCCGGCAGCTAAGGCAAACGCATTTTTAATAGAGCCGCCAAGTTCAACACCAATCAAGTCTTGGCTGGTATACACACGGAAATAGTCCTGGTTATGAAACATCGTTTGAACATAGGTCGCATGCACAGGATTTTGTGACGCACACGTGACCACCGTAGTCATCCCTTGAATCACTTCTTCTGCGTGAGAGGGGCCTGATAAGGCCACAAAGCCTCGGAAGTAAGACGCTGGGACCATGTCTTCAAAGATTTCAGAGATGCGCATAAAGGATTCCGGTTCAATCCCTTTTGCGGCGTTTATAAATAGTTTCGGTTGGGCGATGTAGGGAATACTCGCTTCAATCGCTAGTCTCAATACTTTGGTTGGTACCACATATAATAGTACATCACTAAAAGCCATGGCGTCACGCATCGCATGCGTCGCCCGAATGGTTTTAGGAATAGGCATCTTGAGTTGCACACAAAGATGTTCTTCATTGATCGCTTTAACAATCGCTTCGTTGACATCGTATACTAAAACATTATGGTGGTTATCGGCAAGGACTTTGGCTAAACCAAGTCCCCAAGAACCGCCACCCACAATGGTTACGTTCATTTAATCCCTCTTTCGTAAGTTAATATGAATCGGGGTACCTTCAAAATCAAACGCTTGACGTAATTGGTTCACTAAATAACGTTTATAGGAAAAGTGTAGCCACTCCGTATCGTTCACAAAGAGGACAAACGTAGGTGGTTTCACCGCGACTTGAGTGGCGTAATACGCTTTTAACACCCCACCTTGGTGTTTTTTCGGTGGATTCATCTGAAACGCATCCGCAATAATGTCGTTGAGTAAGCTGGTGGTGACTTTTTTAGTGTATTGTTTAAAGACGCTTTCAACCACTGGGAAAAGTGTGTTTAAACGGGCCGTTGTTTTGGCGGATAAAAAGACAATCGGAGCGTACGATAAAAACTGAAAATGCGACCGAATCTCTTCTTCAAACAGCTGCATCGTACGGTGATCTTTTTCAACAAGGTCCCACTTATTAACGACAATCACGACCGCTTTACCAGCTTCATGCGCATACCCTGCGATCTTTTTGTCTTGTTCAATGATGCCTTGTTCACCATCTAACAACACCAAACATACGTCGCTTCGTTCAATCGCTGATAACGCTCTTAAGACACTGTATTTTTCCGCAGATTCATAGACTTTACCACGTTTTCTTAAGCCTGCGGTATCGATGACGACATAGTCCCGTTCATCTTTTGTAAACTGAATGTCAATCGCATCACGTGTGGTGCCTTCGATTTCTGAGACAATCACACGGTTCTCTTTGATGATGGCGTTGGTTAACGAACTTTTCCCCACGTTCGGACGACCAATTAAAGCCATCTTAATGGTGTCAGGTTCATAAGGGTCTTCCACCACATCAGGTAAATCTTTTAAGACCTGATCGAGCAAATCGCCTAACCCTACACCATGGACACTCGAAACCGCAATGGGATCGCCGAGGCCTAAAGCGTAAAACTCATATAGCGTATCGGCCAGTTCGATGCTGTCAACTTTATTGACGGCCACCACAATAGGCTTTTTCGCTTTATAAAGGAGTCGTGCAATCATCATGTCGTCTTCGGTGATGCCTGAACGAACATCAACCACTTGAATGATAACGTCTGCTTCATCGATTGCAATTTCCGCTTGCATCCGTATTTCATGACGAAAAGGGGCATCGTCAAATTCGATGCCCCCGGTGTCAATTAAGTTAAAGGTTCTTGAAAGCCAGGTGGCTTTACTCATGAGACGGTCTCTGGTGAGACCGGGTGTTTCATCGGTGAT
>SKGG01000060.1 GCA_007117565.1 Candidatus Izemoplasma sp.
CAGCCGCTGAGATGTATAAGCAAATGTCCCCGGAAACCGACCAGTTTTTCACGCTCATGCAAGACCGTGAACTGATGGATTTGGATGCTCGTAAAGGCAAACATGGGGGTGGGTATTGTGCGCCCTTAAGCAAGTACAAAGTCCCCTTTATTTTTGCGAACTTTAATGGCACCAGTCATGATGTTGATGTCTTAACACACGAAGCAGGACATGCTTTCCAAATGTATTCAAGCGCACACCATCCGGTGCCTGAGTATCATATGGCCACCTATGAAGCTTCGGAGATTCATTCCATGAGCATGGAGTTTTTCGCTTGGCCCTGGATTCAAAGTTTCTTTAAAGAAGACACCGATAAATACAAGTTTACCCATGTCGCGGGGAATGTGGCGTTTATTCCTTATGGATGTCTCGTTGATGAATTCCAACATGAAGTCTACAACAACCCTGAACTGACCCCAAAAGAACGTCGTGCTTTATGGGCAAAACTCGAAAAAGAGTATTTACCGATGCGCGATTATGATGGTCATACTTTCTTAGAAAATGGTGGCTACTGGTTCGTCCAAAGCCATATCTTCCAAGTGCCTTTTTACTACATTGATTACACTTTAGCCCAAGTCAGTGCGATGCAATACTGGGCATGGATGCAAGACGATTATGATTCGGCTTGGCAAAGTTATTTAAAACTTTGTAAAGCAGGAGGCACAAGAACATTTACTGGTTTACTTAAGTATGCGGGTCTTGACAGCCCCTTTGTTGATGGCACGATGAAAAAGATTCTTCCCACCATTGAAACCTATCTCAACAGCGTCGACGATCAAGTCTTATAACGTAAAAGCAATCCCCCGTTTTATGCAAGGGATTGCTTTTTTTATGGTCTCGTAATATCGATCACTTGGATGCGTCCTCTATACAGACGCGCATGGACTAAAATCGGTTGACGGTCAAAGGATAAATCACCTTCATTGACAAAATTAAGTGAACTGTTAAACGGGGGAAGATTAAAATCAAGGTCGATGCCAATCAGTGGTGGGGTCTCAACACTCGAACGATAATCATAGTTTAAGATGTGTGAGTGCACTTTTAGATAGTGCCCATCCGCTGGTGGACTTAACGATAAAAAGGTGCTTGAGACTGTGTGATCAGGGTGACGACTGATGTGTAAATAAAGCGTCACACCTTCTAAACGGAACAAAGGGCCGAAGCCATCAAAAGCAGCTTGTTGCGCTTCATAAATCGCGATGATTTCAGGATCAATATTATCTAACGGTACGGTTTCGATCGCCAACTGATACTGAATCAAGGAGCCATCGATGTTTCGGTTTGACGCAAACCCTTCGGCTTCAAAGATGACGGGGTCACCGAGCGTGCGTACGGTGAGGGCTGGCAGAGCCAGCGAACCGATCAAGATTAACAAAGCCACAAAACTTATTCCGAGTTTCCCTAAGGGGTGTTTCCATAGTTTAAGCATGTTCTTCACTCGCTTTACGAAGTCGTTCAATCCAATAACCTAACCCTAAGATTAATAAACCACCAACGATAAAGAACGCGGCACGAGGTAAGAAATCAAAGAAGCTATCAAAGTAAAAACGCATGATTAACGCTGAGATGGTAATTAACGGGACGACTTGACGTTTAGATACCAGTGCAAAGGAATAGACCACAAACGCTAAGGTAAACGGCACACTCACAAACTGACCACGATCGATAAACGCGAGTTCCTGCCAAAGGTTTGGGAAGCTTAAAGAGAACCCTGCGACCCCCATGTTTATGAACCCGACCAATCGGAAGGTGTCGCGATTGAGGTCGTGAGGGACATGAGCTAATAAGAGCCCAATCGTGAAGACCGATAGACTAATGATGGGCGGTGGTACGTCGAAGTAGTTAAGTGTATAGACGACAAAGAAGGTCATGAGTCCGAGTGTCGCAAAAGACACGACTTTACGATAATTAAAGTAGTAGTTTCCGCCAAAGAAGCTGACGATAAGCGCAAACAATTGAACAAAGATAAACTCATCAAAGCTGTTGAATACAAACAGTAACGCTAAGACGTGCGCTGCTAAGAATAATAACAAATCTTTTTGTAAACTTGAGAGCACCAATGCCCCTAAAGCCCATACAAAGAATAGGGTGTTGGTTTGGATGTTAAAGTTAAACCCGAGATTAATAAGGAACAGTGAGGCCCCAAAAATCAAGGTGGCTAAATAAAGAAACGCTTGGGAGGTGATGGGGCGAGACGCTTTTAAGATAAAGCTAATAGACATACTTAAAGCAAGGAAGAAAAATAAAACACTTAACTGCCCTAACGCCGGAATGGCCGACCAGTTGCTGACAATAATCAACAAAATCCCTAGCCCAATCAAAATCGAGCCAATGGTCACTAAAACACGTATAAAATCCAACCCTTGTGAGGGTTCATAATAGGTCAAGATGTCTTTTTTCTGTGTTTCTTTCAGTAAACCGCGATCGACATTTTCTTCTAACGTTTCCGTTAAGAAATGAAATTCTTTACGCGAGAGTTTCTTCTTCATCGTCATCTCTCCTTCTTAAGACTTCTAAATGTTCATCAACTTGGTGTTTATCAAAGCTGCTAAGCCAGCGAAAGCCATTGCCGTCGATGAGGCGATAATGGTGCGATAAGATATTTTTTTGGATTTTGAATTTGCCGTGTTGTTCCACGGTTTTCCAAAACATTTTCCCACCACCGGTCATTTTTTGTGGCAACATCATATCTTGAAACGCAACCGCATCCACCACATGCACTGGGTCATCGCCCAAGGTCATTTGTAAGACCTCACTTTTACGAAACAACGCACACACACAGACCGCGGTAGCCCATGAGGCTTGCATACGCTCTTTTTCAATTTGCACGAGCGTTTTTTTTGAGATGCCTATGGCTTCAGACATCTTGTCTTGTGATAAATGGTATTCGTTGCGTAACAAGCGTAATTTGTCAGACACTAACGCGACGAGCTTATGTTTGTCCATAAGCCACCTCCTTATAGTGTAATTTTACACTATATGAGTAAAAATGTAAATAAAAAACCACCGCGAACGGTGGTTACGTAGTCAATAAGATGGTAAGATACCCGATAATCTGTGATAAAACTAGAAAGGCGACCCCTGCAAAGGGGAACACCGCGTAATGACGTTTGGTGTTAAACATCAATAAAACACCTATCGGAAAGCCAATCATTGGAAACACATACGAAAAAGGCGCTGAAAGAATCAAAAGGGCATAAATGATGATCTTTAAAACGATTTTTTCAGGCATGGATTTTTTACGCGTTTGGACGTTTGGCACTCGGTAAACGTCTTTTAAGTTATGTGAGTTGTCAGTCATCTTATCACGTCCTTTGACTAAGTTTAACACACTATTTAGACACTGAAAAGAAAAATAAAAAAACCCTCCCGTCAGGAAGGGTTTCGTTCTTAAAGGGTGCCTAAGTAAGCGATGGAACGAACCATTTGAGCAACGTAGCTCATTTCGTTGTCATACCACGTTAAAATCTTAACGAGTTGTTTTCCATCTACGTCTAAAAGCGACGTCATTTGTGCATCGAAGAGTGAGCCATAAGCCATGCCGATGGTGTCGCTTGAAACGACAGGATCTTCAGTGTAGCCTAAAGTTTCATTCGCAGCCGCTTTTATCGCAGCGTTGACTTCTTCAATAGTAACTTTTTTGTCAAGCTCAACAACTAAATCTACCGCAGAACCAGTGACCGTAGGTACACGAAGGGCCATACCATCTAAACGGCCTTTAAGGTCTGGTAACACTTTACCAACGGCTGCTGCAGCACCCGTAGTGGTTGGCACGATGTTTTCAGCAGCCGCGCGAGCGCGACGGGCATGAATGCCTTTAGGGTGAGGTCCATCTAAGGTGTTTTGGTCATTGGTATACGCATGGACCGTCGTCATGAAGCCTTTGACAATGCCAAACGAATCATGTAACACTTTAGCGACTGGCGCTAAACAGTTGGTGGTACAAGACGCTGCTGAAATGACCGTTTCAGAACCATCTAAGATGTCGTGGTTGACATTGTAGACGATGGTTTTGATATCGCCTTTTGCGGGTGCTGATACGACGACTTTACGAGCGCCTGCGGTGAGGTGTTTCCCTGCGGATTCTTGTGATGTGAAGAACCCTGTGCATTCTGCGACAACGTCCACACCAAGTGCTTCCCAAGGTAAGTTCACAGGATCTTTTTCTGCAAAGATTTTAACTTCTTTGCCATCAACCACAATGGCATCTTTCGTGAATGAAATACTGTCTTGTTTGTACTGGCCCTGAGCGGTGTCGTATTTAAGTAAATACGCTAAACTCTCCGCATCGGTTAAATCGTTGATCGCGACGATATCAAACTGTGGGTCATCAAACATTTGACGGAAGGTCAAACGTCCAATACGACCAAACCCATTAATTGCAATTTTTAAAGCCATGTCTTTAGTTCCTCCTCATTTTTTATGACATCTATATTATAACTAATGCTCGCTTCAAATACAACTAAAGCCCGTAAGGGTAACCGTTTTCTTTACCCAAACACTCCCTTAATATCGCAAACTTAGTGCCTTTTCTCACTGAATAACTTAAAGGTTCCACTAAGAAGCTACAGCGTCGCATAAAAAGCCATAAAAAAGCCACCGGTAAACGGTGGCTAAACGCACATTTAAGCGTTGTTTTGTTCTTTCTCTTTTAGCTCAGAAAAATATTGTTCTAACGCATGAAGGTAATCGCAATCTTCTCCATTGTCGCATGTCGTGCACATAATGATTTCACGAAGACGTTTAGGAATAAAGGTACGAATTTCATCTTCATTGTAACCCACTTGCATTTTATTGCCTTCAATGATGATGGGGCGTCTTAACACACTTGGGTTATCGATGATGAACTGTACGAGTTCTTTCATACTCATTTCTTCAAGGTCAAGGTTTTGATCTTGGAAAACTTTTGAGCGTGTCGAAATAATGTCTTCAAAACCATTCTCAGTGTTTTTGAGCATGGCCATGATATCATCACGTGTCAATTTAATGTTGAAGATATTTTTCTCGCGATACTCGATGCGATGTTCTTCAAACCATTTCTTTGCTTTGCGGCAGGAAGAACAGCTTGGAGTGGTATACATTTGAATCATGGGGCTTCCTCCTCTTCGATACAAATAGTTATTATCTTAAACGAAATGGAATTGTGACATATAGTCACTATACCATAATTTAGAAAAATTACAAATAAAAATTACTTCGAATTTAAATGAAAGTGTTTGCATCGAATCTTTGGTGCTGTGTGCTATAATGATTTACGTCATTATAACATAAGGAGGTCCACAAATGAAATGGGATTTAGAAAAACTTTTTGACACTCAAAAGAAATGGGAAGAGACTTTTGAGGATATCAAAAACGCCTTACCTAAGGTAAAAAGCTTTGCTGGGAAGCTCTCAAATTTTGAATCATTCAAAGCGTATTATGCCCTGCAAGACGATCTTTCTGTCAACCTTTATAAAGTCTTTCAATACGCGCAGCTACACAGTCATTTGAACCTAAAAGATGTTCAAAGAGCGTCTAAGGTTCAAGAAGTTATGTATATTTTGAACCAGTTTCAACAGGCTACGGCGTTTGCTTCACCTGAAATACTTGCGATTGGTGAAAAGACTGTCATGTCATTTGTTGAACGTGACCCTCTATTAAAGAATTATCGCTTTCCATTGCAAAAACTATTCCATCAAAATGAGCACGTCTTAGATGCACAGCAAGAGACGCTGCTTGCGAACTTTGCTCAAGTCACCAGTGCTGGGTCTAAACTGCACAGCGCGTTAAGTGTGGCCGATAACGGACCAAAAGAAGTTACCCTAGCTTCCGGTAAAGTCATTCAAGTCACCAGTGGAAACTATCGCTCATATCTTTCCGACTTAGAAAACCCAGACGACCGCGAAGCCGTTTTTAAAGCGGTCTTCTCTCATTACGATGAGCGCAAACACACGTACGCTGAGATTTATAACGCCGTCTTGCAAGCGGATGTGGCGCGGATGAAGTCTCGCCATTACGATTCTTCCTTAGAGTCTTACTTATTCTCAAACAATATTGATAAAGACGTGTTTTATAACATTTTAACAGTGGCCAAAGAAAACACCGC
>SKGG01000062.1 GCA_007117565.1 Candidatus Izemoplasma sp.
CTACACCCGTATTTATAAAATTGGCCCTCGTCGTGGAGACGCGACTGAAATGGCCATCATCGAATTTGTTTAACAAACCATGCGAGCGCAAGCTCGCATTTTGTTTGAGCCGACAAAATCAATGAAATTTGATATAATAAGGCGCACAAGTTGAGGTGACCATGGAGACGATTATTAAAATCGAAAACGTCAGTTTTCGTTACAACAAACAACAACAAGCCATCCACGATTTAAGTCTCGACGTCCATCGTGGCGAATGGCTCAGCATTTTAGGCCACAACGGGAGTGGGAAGTCCACGCTATCCAAACTGTTGATTGGCTTATTAAGAGCACAAAGCGGCTCCATCGAAATCGATGGGGACCTTTTGCGTCCTGAAACGGTTCAAACGATTCGTCAAAAAGTGGGCATTGTTTTTCAAAATCCTGACAATCAATTTGTCGGGGTCACCGTAAAAGACGACATCGCGTTTGGGCTTGAAAATTTACAAGTGGAACGTCAAGAGATGTTACGCCGTATTCACACGTATGCTGAAAAAGTCGGGATGGAAGATTACTTAGAAAAAGAACCTTCGGAACTCTCTGGTGGTCAAAAACAACGCGTCGCCATCGCCGGTATTTTGGCGATGCAGCCTAAAATCATCATCTTCGATGAAGCGACCTCGATGCTTGACCCCAAAGGCCGCGAGATGATGTTAGAATCGATGAAAGCGTTGAATGAAGAAGGCACAACCATCATTACGATTACACATGATCTCAAAGAAACGGTGTTTTCTGACCGTGTGCTTGTGTTAAAACAAGGCTCTGCCCTAGCGATTGGGACACCAAAAGACATCTTAACCAACGAACCCCTCTTAATAGAAGCACAACTTGAGCTGCTTAAACCCCTAGCTCTGGCGTCCGCATTAAAGCGTCAAGGGACTTTAGATGAAAAGGTGGCGTCTTTCCTATGGGCATTAAATTTGACCATGTAAGTTATCTTTACCAAGCCATTAATAATCAAGGGTATTTAGCGCTCAACGACATCAGTTTAACCATTAAACCTGAAGGGGAACTGATTACCTTAATTGGTGAAACGGGGAGTGGGAAATCGACCTTAGTTCAACATATGAACGCGTTGTTGATTGCGAACCGAGGCACCGTTTCCATCTTTGATGTGCCCTTTAATCAAGAAACAAAGAAAAATAAAAACATTAAAAAGAACCCGATTCGTAAAAGGGTTGGCTTAGTGTTTCAGTTTCCTGAGTACCAACTGTTTGAAGAAACGGTTGAAAAAGATTTGATGTTTGGACCCAAAAATTTTGGGGTTTCCGATGAAGAAGCAAAGCGCTTAGCCGCCCAAATGATCGAAGTCGTTGGTTTAGACGCATCGTACTTATCACGTTCACCCTTTAACTTGAGTGGTGGAGAGAAAAAACGGGTTTCCATCGCCGGTATTTTAGCTATGGACCCAGATATTTTAATTCTCGATGAACCCACCAGTGGCCTAGACCCCCAGGGCCGCGATGCGTTACTCAAAGTGTTTGATGACATACACCAACGTCTCAATAAAACGATCATCATCATCACGCATGATATGAACACGGTGTATCATTATGCGAAGCGTGTGTTGGTGATGAAAAAAGGACGTTTAGTCTACGATGGGTCACCCGATCAATTGTTTGAACAAGCGAACATTGACGCATGGAATTTAGACGTTCCAGACATGTTAAAGCTCGCCTCAGCGTTAGAAAAGTTTTACGGTGAAACGATGCCTTCTAAACCTCAAACCATAGAAGAAGTTCTCACATGGATGGAGGCGATCAAAGCATGAAAAACATTGTGATTGGTCGTTATATTCCAGGGGATTCCTTCATTTACCGCATGGATCCACGCGTCAAAATTATCGCTTTAGTGGTGCTCTTTGCGGCGCTTTTCATCATCAATCAGTTTATGATTATGTTTGCGGCTTTGGGCATGGCGATTTTATTGTTGCCTTTGGGAAGAATTTCGATGAAACGCGTGTACTTAGGCTTAAGACCCTTGATGGTGCTTTTACTCTTTACGTTTAGTTTCCAAATTCTCTTTAATCGAGGGGGCGCCCTCTTAGTCAGCTTACCGATTAACTACTCGTTCTTAAGCGTCAGTGTCGTGATGGCTTTGATTGCGTTTTGGATTTTTACGAAACGGTATGTGCCTTTAAAATTCTTATACTTTATCTTACTTGTGACCTTAATCTTTACGGCGTTAAGTCAAATTGAAGCCACGCCGTTTGCGCAAAGAACGATCGAAGTCTATGAAGACGGCTTACGTTTAGCGTTCTTTATCCTCATGCGTCTGATCATCATTGTCACACTGTCTACTGTCCTCACCATTACCACGAAACCAACTGATCTAAATTTAGGGTTAGAAGCTGTATTAAAACCGTTAAAGATTGTACGCATTAACACTGAAGAAATCGCGATGATCATTTCGATTTCACTGCGCTACATACCAACGCTTTTAGATGAAGCCAACAAGATCATGTTAGCGCAAGCGTCTCGTGGTGTTGATTTTCAAGAAGGCCGTTTAAAAGACAAGGTCGTGCAAGTAATTTCTTTACTTGTGCCCATGTTTATCATCTCCTTTAAGCGAAGCGATGATTTAGCAAATGCGATGGAGGCGAGAGGGTTTGTGCCTGGGAATCCTAGAACACGACTCAATCAACTCACTTGGGCACGCAGAGACACCTATGCGCTTTCCATCAGTCTCCTATTACTGATCGTTTCGATTAGTATCCGGGTATGGTTCTAATGTTAGAGGTCTTTATCAAACGTTTAGAAGGCTATGAGACGATGCTTACTTCAAACACGTATTTATCACATAGCGAGGTTGAACGAGCACTCACAGTAGAAGAATTTTTTACCTATCTTGAAGCTGAAAAATCATCTTTTAAACCACTCCATATTTTTCATACCCCTCATTACGATTACGCACAACTCACCGAGACGTTATGGGTTAAAGCGGTTGTAAAAGCAGGCGTATTTGAGCGGGTTAACTTACTAAAACAACCTAAAAATACTGAACGTTGGCGTTTAAAAATCGCGTATGATGGGACGTTATTTGACGGGATTCAACGACAAAAAAAAGCAGGACGTACTGTGCAAGGAGAGCTTGAATCAGCGCTTTCCCACCTCCATCCTAAAAAAATCACCCTCCACCCAGCCTCACGCACAGACAAAGGTGTCCATGCCAGCGCGCAATACGTACACTTTGATACCACAAAGGCGCACAACAAAGAAGCTTACCCCATGTTAATCAATCGTTTGTTGCCTAGAGACATCCGGGTGCTCGAGGCGTTAAAGGTCCCCAATGTCTTTCATGCGCGATACGATGTTCAAGAAAAAACGTACCGCTACCGGATGGCTGCCTCAGTCCCATGGCAGCAGGTTCATCATGTCTTTGAAACAAAACACCCTTCGCTAGAAGTTTTAAATGAGCGTTTGGCCGTCTTTGTAGGAACGCATGATTTTGCAAACTTTGCTAAACTCAAAGGCGCACACACCACCTTAAAAACCATCACTCAAGCCAAGGCTACGCTTCAAGATAACGAAGTGATCATTGATATTAAAGGCAAAGGGTTTGTACGTTACATGGTCCGGATGATGGTAGGGGCTGTGTTGAAGTATGATGCCAAGACACTAATTTACGCGCTTAACCATCCAGAAGAGACTTTAGGCAAGCACTTAGCCCCGGCCCATGGCTTAACATTACTCGCGATCGATTATGGACAAGTCACAACACCACTATGACTTGTCTTTTTTTGGCCAAGCGTTGTATTAAAAATCAACTTATGCGATAATAGTTTAAGCAGAATGGAGGCACTCAATTGAACAAACAATTCATTACCTTTGAAGGCCCAGAAGGCTCAGGAAAAACCTCGGTCATTGAAGGTGTCAAGACACGTTTAAACGAACAAGGCTACGATGTTATCATTACCCGTGAACCAGGTGGTGTAGCCATCTCCGAAGCCATTCGAAACATCATCTTAGATGTTAAAAACACCGCTTTAGACCCGATTACTGAAGCGCTTTTATTTGCGGCAAGTCGTCGCCAACATATTCTTGAAGTGATTGAACCAGCACTTCAAGCGGGCAAAATCGTACTGTGTGATCGTTATGTGGATAGTTCGCTTGCCTATCAAGGCGTAGGCCGTGATTTAGGCATCGAAAAAGTCTTCGAGTTAAATCAATTTGCGATTCAAGGCTTACTTCCGATCTTAACCGTCTTTATCGATGTCCCACCAGCCGCGGGGCTTGCGAGAATTCAATCCCGTGCTAACCATCTTGACCGGTTGGATCGTGAAAGTTTACGTTTCCATGAGAAAGTTTATCAGGGCTACCAAACGTTAGCCGTCAGGTACCCGGAACGTTTTCAAATTATCAATGGGATGAACGCGTTAGATGATGTCATTAAAGAAGCATACGATAAAGTTATTGATCACTTAACAAAGGAGTAACGTATGGATTTACAAGCCGTGTATGAAGCGCATGCAAAAACCCTCGCACAACTCAAAAGCGCCATTCACAAAAACAAGTGCGCCCACGCACTTATTTTTGAAGGACCCAAAGGGGCGTACGCTTGCGAACTCGGCTTAGCCTTTATGCAGTTACTTTATTGTGAACAAGTACCATGTGAAAGGTGTTCACACTGTGCACGCATTGCCCATGAAACCCATCCTAATCTAGTGGTTATAAGGCCAAGTAAACAATTCATCGTGAAAGACGACATCTTAACACTTCAACGAAATTTCAATCAAACCGCACTTGAGCCAGGGCCAAAAGTGTATTTGATCGATCAGGCGGATAAAATGAACGCACAAGCGAGCAACGCGTTGCTTAAATTTTTAGAAGAACCGCATCCGAACCTTTATGGGGTGTTAATCACTGAGGATGCCTCAAGGTTGTTGCCGACGCTGCAATCACGCTCACAAAAAATTGTCTTGCCCAGTCTTCCAAAACCTTTACTTGAAAAACTGTTGCTTGATGCCGGTTTTGAACAGGACGACGCGCGTTTAGCGAGCACCTTACATGCCCATCTAGAAAGTGCGAAACACTTCTTAAATGAGTCGTTAACCCAAGACGCTAAAACGTTGGTTGAATGGGTCTATGACCAGCGCTCAAAACAACGACCCTTACTTATTAACATGCAAAAAGAGCATCCGGAGTTAGTGAAAGATAAGGCGTTGTTTGAACGTTTTTTAGATATCATGATGGTCTATCAAAAAGACGTGATTTATGTTAAAATGGAAGCGCAACCATCCCTTGTCTTTCATGAACAAGCCGCCCTTTTCGAAGGCATCGCCGAGCATGAAAGTCTTGCTCAGTTACGTGAAGAGTTTCAAGCAATGATTCAGTTAAAAGATCGCTTGAGTCAACCGATTCATCTCCCTTTAGCTTTTGATAATCTACTGATGCGCTTAGAAAGAGAGTCATCTTCATGAATAATACCGTCGTAGGCATCCGCTTTAAAGCAGTAGGTAAAAAATATTACTTTGACCCTCAAGACCTCACCTTAGATGTGGGTGATTTTGTCGTCGTTGAGACCGTCCGCGGCCTCGAACTCGGCACCGTCATCGAAGACCCTAAAGAAGTCGATGAAGCGTCACTCATTGCGACATTAAAACCTGTTTTAAGAAAAGCAACACAAAAAGATGTTGAGGCGTATGAAACCAACGGAGAAGTGATTCCTGAAGTCGTTAAGACGTGCGAATCGCTCGTGGCTAAAAACAGCCTAGACATGAAACTATTATCTGCGGAATACACCTTAGATCGTTCAAAACTCATCGTCTATTTTACCGCCGAAGGCCGTGTCGATTTCCGCGAACTCGTCAAAGATTTAGCCAGCACGTTTAAAGTTCGTATTGAACTTAGACAAGTCGGCGCGCGTGATGGCGCTAAATTTTTGGGCGGCATCGGACCTTGTGGGTACTTGTTGTGTTGTAACACGTTCTTAGGTGAGTTTGAAGCTGTGTCGATCAAAATGGCTAAAAACCAAAACCTTTCACTCAACCCAACTAACATTTCAGGGCTTTGTGGCAAACTC
>SKGG01000086.1 GCA_007117565.1 Candidatus Izemoplasma sp.
CGTCATAAAACCGTTTGATTTGGGCCCATTCACTGCACTCGAAGCTAAATTCTTTGACGGGATTATAAGGGATGAGATTGACATAAGCGTTTTTCCCTTTTAATAACACAATCAGTTCTTTTGCTTCATTTAAAGAATCATTCACATCTTTTAACATGATGTATTCATACGTGACCCGGCGATTGGTTAGGGTATGATAACGATCCACGCTTTTCATTAAGGTTTTCAGTGGGTATTTTTTATTGATAGGCATCAAACGACTTCTTAAAGCGTCGTTGGGTGCGTGCAAACTGATGGCTAAATTGACTTGCGTTTGGCGTTCACCAAAGCGCTCGATTTGTGGCGCTAAGCCACTCGTTGACACGGTGATATGACGTTTACCGATGGCGTACGCGTAAGGACTGTTGACGGTATCAATAAAATCCATCACAGCCTCAAAATTATCAAACGGCTCACCGATTCCCATCACCACAATGTGTGTGGGTTTGATGCCGGTTAAGTCGATCACACCTTGCACTTGCAAAATCATTTCCGCTTGCGTGAGGTTACGGGTCTTTTTATGTAAACCAGACGCACAAAAAGCACATCCCATATTGCAGCCCACTTGGGTGGTCACACAGATGCTTTTGCCATAGCTATGATGCATCAAGACGGTTTCAATGACTTCCCCATCGTTTAAGACAAACGCACACTTCGTGGTTTGATCGGGCGCGATGGACTGTTCATGCAAGGTGAGTCTTGGCAAACTCACATGTTTTTGCAGCCAAGCACGAAGCGGCTTGGACAAGTTAGTCATGTCATTATAATCAAGCGTATCTTTTTGATAGACCCATTGAAAGAGTTGTTTGGCGTTAAACGCTTTGAACTCTTCTTTTTCTAAAGTTTCTGTGAGTGTTTCAAGTGTAAAATCATAAAAGTTAATCATCTAATCACCGCTATAATTATAGCACAGTTTTCAAAGAGTTGACAGTCATTTCTTACGCCATACGTCCACTCATGTAGCCACTTTCATGATAAAAAAACTAGCCACCGAAGTGGCTAGTCCATTAGTCTTGTGTTAGTACTGTGTAAGGATCATAATAACTGTAGCCAAACGCATCGGCGACCGCTTTATAGGTGACTTTACCTTTGGCAATATTAAGTCCAAGTAAAAGACTTGGATCATCTAAAAGCGCTCGTTTGACACCTTTTGTCGCAATGCGCTCAGCGTATGAAATGGTGGCGTTGGTGAGCGCAAACGTCGAGGTTCTAGGCACCGCCCCAGGCATGTTTGCGACCGAATAATGGACCACGCCAAATTTAGTATAAACAGGATCGTCATGGGTGGTCACCCGATCAATGGTTTCTACCGAGCCGCCTTGGTCGATTGAAATGTCGATGATGACGCTGCCTTTAGGCATTTGTTGAACCATCGCTTCGGTCACAATTTTATCGGCTTTCGCCCCAGGAATTAAAATCGTGGAAATTAAGACATCGGCGGTTCTTAAGACCCGCTCAATGTTGAGTGGGTTTGATTTTAAAATGGTCACGGATTTATCAAAAATATCTTCTAAATAACGCATCCGATCTTCGTTGATCTCAAGCAACGTCACACGAGCCCCTAAGCCGATGGCCATCCGTGCTGAACTGACGCCTGCAGAGCCACCACCAATGATGACGACATGCCCACGGTCTACCCCAGGCACACCTGAGAGTAAGATGCCGCGTCCGCCGCGATGCTTTTCAAGTTGTGTGGCTGCCACAATCGTGCCGCGTCTTCCCGCCACTTCGCTCATAGGCCTTAATAATGGCAGTTCTTTACCCACTTGCACCGTTTCATAGGCAATCGCAGTGGTGCCCGATTGAATCAACGCTTCCGTGAGTGCTGGTTCAGCAGCAAGATGTAAATAAGTGAATAAAATTAAGTCGTCACGGAAAAAGCCGTACTCTTCGAGAAGCGGTTCTTTCACTTTAATCACCATCTCTTTAGCCCAAGCCTCTTTCGCACTTTTAACGATGTGTGCGCCAACCGCTAAAAACTCTTCATCGGTAATGCCTGATCCTTCGCCCGCATGCGCTTCAACGAAAACTTCATGGCCTGCTTGGATTAAAAGCGACGCCCCCGCAGGCGTGATTCCTACGCGATTTTCATTGTTTTTGATTTCTTTAGGTACTCCAATATTCATATGGCTCCTCCAAGTTTATTGTCACGTTTATTCTAACAAAAGAACCCCTAAAGCACAACCACATTCGAAAAAAAAGTAAAGCGTTTTCACGACTTTACTTTTTAAGAATTTAAAGGTCTCTCACACGAATCTTTAATTGGCTTTCTAACGCCTTTAGAACAGCCTTGATGGCCTCATCAATGGTCTCGCTTTCAAGCGTTTTTGTCGGGTGGTTAAACCGCAGTCTCAGAGCCAATGAGCGTTCGTCTTTTTGCAAGGGTTCACCTTCATAAACATCAAACAATGTGACCCCTATGAAATGCTCTAAAGCTAACGATTCTATGTGTGATGTAATCGTCTGTGCAGGCAACGTTTTAGGCACCACTAACGCTAAATCACGCGTGATGACAGGCGTTTTAGAGAGCGGTTGATACCCTGGGAAAACAAGGCGCATTTCTTCACAAAGACTGATGTTCACTTCAGCCAGATAGACCGCTTTGACATCTTCTTCTTTCGCGGTGGTTGGATGCAGCGCCCCTAGATGACCCACCGTCTGACCATCGACGTGAATTAAAGCGCATTGATGAGGGTGATAATGCGGGTGTTTGACCGCTTCAAACGTCGCTTTAAGCCCATAAAACTCAAGCACACTCTCTACCAGTCCTTTAAGCGTGTAATAATCAACGTTCACCGAGGATTGCCAATGCGTCTTTAATCGCCCTGAACAAGCGATGCCCAAGACGTCCTCTTCTTGATTTAGGCTGTAGCGTTTGCCAAGTTCAAAAAAGGCAAGATCGGCCATTTGCCGGGTTTGATGATGACGCAAGGTATCCACCAATCCGTTGAGTGGACTTAAAGCCAGCGCTTGACGGTCTTCACTCAGTGGGTTTTGTAAGCGTACCGTTTTGTCTCCCGGTGCAAAGGTGTACCGTGTTAACGCAGTCTCTTTGACCAACGCGTAGGTGATGGCCTCATGAAGACCCAGTGCATTTAAGCGCTGTTTTAATTGACGATAACGACGTTGTTTAGGTGTAAGCCCCCCTAGGGTGTTCAGTTTAGGTAAAGTCGAAGGTAAGCGATTATAGCCATACAAACGACCCACTTCTTCAATGAGATCTTGTTCGGTTTGAATGTCTTGTCGTCTTGAAGGGGCTAAGACGTTACATGTGTCCCCTGCTTCGTGTGTGAAGCGTAAGCGCTCTAAAATTGCTGAAACGTCATCGAGGGTCAAATGAGTGCCAAGCACACGATTTAAACGTTTTAAAGAGAGCGTTACGTAGCGCTCACTTAGATCGGCTTCATCGACGTAAGCGACGCCTTCACGAACCGTCGCGTTGGCGTATTGGACCAACAGCGCACTGGCGCGTTCAAGTGCGTAGCGCGTCTTTTTAGGATCAACGCCACGTTCAAAGCGCATCGACGATTCACTGCGTAAATCGAGGCGTCTTGAGGTGCGTCTGATGCTGGTAGGGTCAAAGCGCGCACTTTCTAATAAAATAGACGTGGTCGTCGGTTCAACTTCTGAGTCATACCCACCCATGACGCCACCTAACGCCACAGGGGTTTTTCCGTTGGTGATTAAAATGTCGCCTTCATGCAACGTACGTGTCTGGCCATCCAACGTTTTGAACGTTTCACCTTCCTCTGCTTCACGCACTAAAATCTCTTGACTGTCAAGCGCATTATAATCAAACGCATGCAGCGGCTGACCCGTTTCTAACATGACGTAGTTGGTGATGTCAACCACGTTATTGATGGGTCGGATGCCTGCCGCAATCAAACGACTTTTCATCCACCATGGGCTTTCTTTGATCTCAATCGCATCAATGACACGCCCATAGTAAGCTGGACACTTAGGCGTATTGGAAGCAATCGTGACCGGGTTTTTCACAATGCTTTCTTGAATCTCTGTTTTAGGTGTCGTTAAAGGCGCTTCAAGCAACGCCGCTGCTTCATAGGCAACACCTAACATACTTAATAAATCGGCTCGATTGGGGGTCAAATCAAGTTCCATGACCGTATCATCAAGCGCCATATAGACTAAAGGATCTTCACCCAAAGGTGCGTCTTCTGGTAAGACATGAATGCCCTCTTCACCGTGAAACTTTTTATCGAGGCCCAACTCTTCAAGCGAACAAATCATCCCTTCACTTGGGATGTCTTTTAACGTCACGGTTTCAATCGTGAGCCCTCCAGGCAATGTCACCCCCACAGGAGCAACGATGACTTTTTGACCCGCGGCCACGTTGGGCGCCCCACAAATGATCGTTTTTTTACCGTCACCATACTCAACTTCAGTGACTGAAAGTTTATCGGCGTTGGGATGTTTTTCACAGGTCAGCACATGTCCAATTTTTAACCCTTTGATGTCGGTGAGTGGGCTCGTATGCGCCACTTCTTGCGCGTGTTCTAAAAATTTCTTAGACAACAGCTCAGGGCTGGCTTGATGAGCCACATAGTCTTTGAGCCATTTCAGTGATACTTTCATCCTTCAAGCCCTCCTTTGTCGTCTTTAAACTGTGTTAAAAAGCGTTGGTCGTTGGTGTAAAAATGACGAATGTCTTCAATTTTATAGGCTAACATTGCAATCCGCTCGACACCCATGCCAAAGGCAAAGCCTTGATAGAGGCTAGGATCATAGCCGGCGTCACGAAGCACATTGTCGTGCACCATGCCGGCGCCTAGAATTTCGATCCAACCGGTCTGTTTACAAATCGAACAACCTTGACCTGCACACGCAGCACAACTGACATCGACTTCAACAGAAGGCTCGGTAAAAGGGAAATAGGAAGGCCGTAAACGAATCTCACGTTCACTGCCAAACATTGCCTTAGCGACTTCTAAAAGGGTGCCTTTAAGGTCACTCATGGACGTTTTTTCATCTACGACCAACCCTTCAATTTGCATAAACTGATGGGAGTGTGTCGCATCGTCATCGTCACGACGATAGACTTTACCAGGACAAATAATTTTGACGGGTTTGGTCCCCCCATACTCAAGCATCGTGCGTACTTGAACCGGTGAAGTATGGGTTCTAAGGAGGGTGTGTGCGTCAATATAAAAACTGTCTTGCATGTCACGGGCAGGGTGATCGGCAGGCAAGTTGAGTTTTTCAAAGTTATAAAGGTCACTTTCAACTTCAGGGCCTTCTTTAATTTCATAGCCCATCCCAATAAACAAATCTTCAATACGATCGACAATTTGCGTTAAGATGTGTTTTGCGCCTCTTTGAAAAGGCACGCCCGGAAGGGTGACATCGATTTTTTCTTGTTCAAGTTTCGCTTCTAAGGCTTTCTCCTTGAGCGCTTTTTGATGCGCTTCTAAGTGATCTAAAAGGGTGGTTTTTAGAGCATTGACGGCTTGACCAAACGCCGGTCTTTCTTCTTTGGGGAGGTTTTTCATCGTCTGCATGGCTTCGGCTAAATGCCCTTTTTTGCCGACATACTGTGCCTTCAAATCATTGAGTGCCGCTTCGGTTTTCACCTCTTTTAGCGCCTCTAAAAGCGCCGCTTCGAGTTGTTCTAAACGTTCCATACACATCATCCTTTCTATAAAAAAAGCCCTTAACACAGTTAAGGGCGAATCATCGCGGTACCACCTTGATTTATTACTTAAGCTCGTTAACGCCGAGATACGGATGGGATTAGCATCACTAAAAGGAGAAACTCATCCGACCTTATGAAGTCTTGCACCCCCGACTTCTCGCTGTGATAAGGGAACCGTCTGAATATGACCTTTATCATCGTTCTGACTCATTATACCAAAAGC
>SKGG01000006.1 GCA_007117565.1 Candidatus Izemoplasma sp.
CAAGAGACGAAGCGGTTTACCGGGGAATTATTGTGCTGGTCGTTGGCTCTCCTTGTGCGCTTGTGGCGTCGGTTGCACCGGCCGTTTTATCGACTTTATCGAACGCGTCGAGAAAACGCATTTTAATTAAAGGGGGGTCCCGTTTAGAAGGGCTCAAAGACATTCGTGTGGTGGTGTTTGATAAAACAGGCACGGTGACCACAGGTCAACCTTACGTCGATGAAGTACACTGGTTTAAGACTCTAGATGAAGCGTATGCGATGAATGTTTTAAAAACGTTAGAACAAAGCTCCACCCATCCTCTAGCCAAAGCGGTCACAACGTATGCTAAAGACGCGAAGGTGCTGAAAGATGTGCGAGTGAAAGAAGCCTCAGGCCACGGCATGGAAGCCACCATTGAGGGTGTCACATGGCGTGTGGGACGATTCCATCAAACGTTAAGTGACGAACAAAGTACGTTGGCGAAAAGCTTAGGTGTAAAAGGTGCTTCATTAGTGTGGCTCTATGAGGACCAAGAGGTTGTGGGGGTCTTAGCACTTAAAGATACCATTCGTCCACAAGTTAAAGCGACCATCGAAGGGTTAAAAGCGGAAGGCATCACACCGGTGCTTTTAACGGGCGACATTGAAGAGACCGCGCATGCAATTGCGAAAGAAGTGGGCATTGAGGAAGTGGTCTCTAAGTGTCTACCTGAAGATAAAGTAAAACATGTGAAACATTACCAAGACACACTCGGACCGGTCTTAATGATTGGGGATGGGATTAACGACGCTCCAGCACTCGCGGTCGCCGATGTCTCCATTGCGATGGGCACCGGTACGGATGTCTCGCTAGAAACCTCAGACATCGTTTTAATGAACGACAATTTAGAAAACCTCCCCATGGTGTTTCGGTTAGCTAAACGCATGCGGTTGATTGTTTGGCAAAACATTATCTTCTCTATTGCGGTAATTGTGATGTTACTGACAGGCAATATTTTTGGACTCGTACTCTTACCCTTAGGCGTGTTAGCCCACGAACTTTCAACCATTTTAGTCATCACCAATAGCCTACGATTATTACGATAAAAAAAAGCCCTTTGAAGGTCGCTTCCTTCAAAGGGCTTTTTAATGGTTGTATGCGCTTAAACGTCGGTGAAGTTCAGGGTTCACCCGTGCGGTGACAACACGGTGAGATTCTGTGGTGTGTTCTTCTAAAATCTGTGCGGAAGTTTTAAGTTGATGATACAGCGCTTCTTTGTCGTAAGGAATGAGATAGTTTGTGACGATGTAATCATGGAATAGTTGTGGGTGTAAACGACTCAAAAGACTGTCACACGTTGCATCGTTTTTGAGTGAGACTAGGACGCTTGGGGTTTGTCCATGATAGACAGGGCGGGTCACTAAATCAGCTTTATTAAATACATAAAGGCGTTCAATGGCCTCTGCGCCGACCAGCTTAAGCATGTCATTGGTGGCGTCGATGTGCTCATTGAGGTAGGGCGAACTGACATCTAATACAACCACAATCAGATCGGCTTCTTTAAGTTCTTCAAGCGTCGACGCAAAGGCTTTATGAAGACTTTTAGGTAAATGGGAGACAAAGCCAATGGTATCGGTAAGGGTAAAGGGTGGTTGATTCGCATGTTTGATGCGTCGGGTTTGGGTTTCTAGGGTTGAGAAGACTTGATCTTTGACCAGGACCGTTTTAGTCTCATCGACCAATTCGTTAAGGGCTAAAAGACGGTTGAGTAAGGTGGATTTACCAGCGTTTGTGTAGCCGACGAGCGCGACATTTTTATCGCTGCTTTGGCGACGTTGTTGACGCGAGCGTGCGCGCACCTCCACCATCTTCTGAAGTTCTTTTTTACGCTTTTGAATCGTCGCTTCAATCTTTCTTCGCGAACGTTCAAGTTTCGTTTCACCAGGCCCTTTAAGGCCGATGCCGCCTTGTTGCCTATCGAAGCTTATAGAGAGTGCAGAGAGCCTAGGTAAGAGATATTCCAGTTGCGCGATGGAGACTAAAAGCTTCGCTTCTTTGGTTCTAGCACGCTCAGCTAATAGTTCAAAAATAAGCAGGGTACGGTCGAGTACGACGACATTCCATAAATCTTCTAAGTTACGAATTTGGGTGTTGCTTAACTCTTG
The DNA here is from genome assembly GCA_007117565.1 of Candidatus Izemoplasma sp. Next base: position 2,127 of record SKGG01000006.1, read on the forward strand.
AAAAAAAATTACCATAGTGGCTTGATGGTGTTCGATGGCGTCTTTAATTTCTTGAGTTTTACCTTCGCCAATGAGCGTGGTCGCGTTGCGCGCGTGTTCGGGTTGCGTGAAACGCTCAACAATCTCAATTTGTAAAGTTTGGGCCAAGGCTTCTAGTTCATCTAAAACATACGTTACGTCTTGGATGTATGCTTCGTTTAATGCGACGAGTAGGGCTTTTTTCAGGTCAATCACCTCTTAGCCTTAGTATAGCATAAGAAAAGTGGTTCAGCATGAACCACTTTGTCTTTTATAAACCACATTTAAGTTGGGCGTTACAGTTGGTGCAGGTGTGACATCCACCAAGGTCTTCGACGGTGCCTTCTAAACAGATCGGACAAATGTCACCAATCTCTACGCCGATGTTACGATCTTGACGGTCGCTTCTTAACCCTTGGGTTTTTGCGACTTTAGGTTCTTTCACTTTTTCGGGTGTTTCCACGCCTAACTCGTCCATGCCGACTTGTTGTGGTTTGCGCTTTTTCGGTTCATCTTCATCTTTGCTTAAGGAAAGAATTTGCGCGTCACGAGACCCGTCTACATAGACGGTGCCCCCTTTGGCGCCACCACGGTAAAGACGTTGATACACCTGTTCCACTTCTTCTACGGTGTAGCCTTTGGGCGCATTCACGGTTTTGGAGATGCTTGAATCGACCCAATATTGAATCGTATTTTGGACATCGACATGCTCTTCAGGGGAGAGCTCCATGGCACTGACAAAAATGTCTGGGAGTTGTTCGGGTGTGTATTCGGGATGACGTTTTAAGAACGCATCAACGATGGGCGCATTCACTTCGATGAATTTCCCAAGACGTCCTGAACGGAAATATTTGAAAGCAAAATAAGGTTCTAAGCCGGTCGACACACCGACCATGGTACCCGTCGAGCCTGTGGGCGCAATGGTCAACAAGTGAGAATTACGGATGCCATGTTCGACAATGCCCTTGCGAATGTGTTCAGGCATTTTTTGCATGTAGCCGGTTTGGACCATTTTCTCACGCTCAGCTTTACCTTCTAAGAAAGGATAAGGCGCTTTTTCTTTGGCGAGCTCAATGCTGGTTTCGTAAGCGTTAATGGCAATAAACTCAAACAGTTGATTGATGAGTTTTAAACCATCTTTCGCGCCATATCGGCGGCCCGTCCAAATGAGTAAGTCGTGTAAACCCATCACACCAAGCCCGATGCGACGTTCGCCGAGAGCTTGGGTTTCGTTGGCGTCTAAGAAGTAATGCGTTTTATCAATGACGTTGTCTTGTAAACGCACGGCGGTGCGGATGGTTTGTTGGAGTTTATCCCAGTCAACATCGTTGCCCGCCTCATTCGCAAAGTTTGCAAGGTTGATGGCCGCCAGGTTACACACGGAATAGGGTGCGAGTGGCTGTTCGCCACAAGGGTTGGTTGAGACGACTTTTTGGCCGTAGGCGGTCGCGTTGGTTTGTTGGTTGGCGTTATCGATGAAGAATAAGCCAGGTTCTGCGGAATAGGTCGCACAAATGTTGATGAGGTTCCATAGTTCTTTCGCTTCGATGGTGTAATACGTCTTAACAGGGTACCCTTTGGCTTCCCATTCACGGACGTCCCCAATATGCATCCAATACTCATCGTAAGCGGCTTTTTGTTCTTCGTTGTACGCATCAATGTCAGGGAATTTTAAATCATACGTCGTGCCCGCTTCAATGGCGTCCATAAAGTCTTGCGTGATTGCCACAGAGATGTTGGCGCCTGAGAGAAATTCGGAGTTATGAACGCTGTAGGTGCCGCCTTTATTTAAACGTTCAAAGGCGGTATCGACGATGCGTTTGGAGAATAAATCTGGATTTTTCTTGCTGGCTTCTAAAATGTATTCGTTGATTTCAACTTCTTCATCGCTGAGGGGCGTGAATTTCAGTTTATTTTTAGCCGCATTTTGAATGAGTGGATCGTTGGTGGTCTCTAGTAAAAATTGAAGAATTTTTGGATTTTGCATTTTAGAAATGATAAATTCAACAATGTCTGGATGCCAATCGGCTAACATGATCATCTGAGCGCCACGGCGTGACCCGCCTTGCTCAACGAGATGGGTGAGCTCTGAGAGGTCATGGAGCCAACTGACGGCGCCTGAGGATTTCCCATTGACGCCTTTGGCTAAGGCGTTTTTGGGTCTTAAGGTAGAGCCGTTGGTGCCCACCCCACCGCCTCGAGACATGATTTCCATCACTTGTTTACGGTGGTCACTGATGCCGCCGCGGGAATCGTGGACATAAGGCATCACAAAACAGTTGAAATAGGTAACGTTCGTGTTTGAACCAGCGCCGAAAAGGACGCGCCCAGCAGGGACAAGGTTCATACTCGACACTTCTTTATAAAACGCGTTTTTCACCTCATCGCTTTCATCTTCGCCAAGGTGTTGCGCTAAACGTTTAGCAATTTGTTCATAATAGAGTTCGAGTGGTTTATCAATCTGACGGAAACGACGACGAATGTGCCCTTTAGCGTCCGCATCTTCGGTGGTGGCTAAGAACTCCTCTTCCACTTTGATGGTCACACCGTCCTCATGGATTTCAACAACTGAGCCGATGCCACGCGAAGGAAACTTAGGATCATCACGGACAATCGTAATGACAAGGTCGCCTTCTTTTAACGTTTTTAAGGTTAAATCTTTTTGCGTATATCGGTCAATCATGACCAAACGAGACACGCCCTCTAACGATAATGTCATCTCTCCAGTAATAGGGAATAGATGAGGGAAGTGCTCCTTAATATCTTGGTTTAAGCTTTTGATCTGTGCTTCTTCATATCGACGCATACAAATGCCCTCCTAAGTCTTTCGTTTGGTAAGTAACATTATACCCTAAAACCCCCTTGATTTTTTGTTAAAAAGCTTGGTTTAAACAAGAAAATGTGACGGGTTGACATGTAAGCGCTCACGCTTTATTAACTGTTATAAAGTCTTATTACTTACTTAAGCCAAATGACTGGGTTTTCTTTTAAATACTACAAAATATTACGAAAGAAGGAAAAGGTTAGTGAAGAAAAAAGTGTGTATGCTATAATAAGTTTACCGAACACGTAGAAAGGGTCAACGCAGATGGACTTACACGATCAACTCATTGTCAACATCTATCTTTTGACGTTATTTTCACAGCTCGTCAAACTTAAAACTCATCCACTCATCTATCGGACGATTAAATTTTTAGTCGTCGTTCAGATGGTGTTTTTAGTGATTGCCTTAGGGCGTACCACGTTTACGACAGAAGAGCTCCCCTTTCTAATCGTTAAGTTGTTTCCTTTAATCTTAGTGTTTTATATTTTAGTTCAAACCGAGTTCCGCTTGTTGTTAAGAGCCTTAAAGCTTGATCGTTTCTTGGGTCGCCGCTTTACAGAAGAAGATCGTGACGAGTTGATCGACACCATCGATGCGTTAATCGATCGAAAATTAGGGGCGCTCATCACCCTTGAACGGAACGATTCTTTAAAAGAATACATGACCAACGCTTCAATGATTGAAGCGCCCATCAACCGAGACTTAATCGTCAGCATCTTCATCACAAAATCTCCCTTACATGACGGCGCAATCATCATTAAAGACCGACAACTTATTTGTGCAGGAGCGTATTATCCTACGAGTGAATCGACGCATGTGCCTAAAGCGTTAGGCTCACGTCACCGTGCGGCCTTAGGCATCAGTGAAATCACCGATGCGTTCACCATCATTGTCAGTGAAGA
>SKGG01000071.1 GCA_007117565.1 Candidatus Izemoplasma sp.
TAAAGCAAAGAAAAGAGGAAGATTATGACAACATTTACTGCGTGGCTGAGAGCTTCTCGTATTCCTGCTCAATTGTTTATCTTTCCTAGTTTATTGCTAGGTCAAATGATATATTTCTATCAAACAAGTACATTTAGCTCAGGGCGTTTTTTGGGACTATTTATCTTTGGTTTAGTGAATCATTTCTTTATTGTTTACGCGAACGATTATGCAGATTACGAGACGGATCGCTTAAATGAAACCTATACACCATTTACAGGTGGTTCTAGCGTGTTAGTTGAAGGCGTTTTATCTCGTCAATCGCTCTTAAAAGGGACCCTCATTATGATGGTTATCATAGTTCTATTAACCGCCTATTTCGCTTGGCTTGTCAGCTCTTTAATACCTATTATTCTTGGGCTTTTGGGCTTGTTTTTACTCCATGCGTACAGCTTTTCGCCCATCAAACTTTCGTATCGTGGATTTGGTGAAGTCTTGCAAATGCTGGGGGTCGGTGTGGTGTTGCCATTGCTAGGGTATACGGTCCAGGGGGGCCTTATTCAAAACATTCCATTCAGTATTATCTTAATTTTACTACCTTCACAACTGGCGATGGCCTTTGGTACCTCACTCCCTGATCAGCCCTCCGATGCTCGATCAAATAAACATACATCAGCGGTGATCTTAGGCGTGCCTTTAGCGCGTAAAGTGATGGTGTTGTGGTTTGTTATTTCGTTAAGTCTTTTATGGCAAGCGCCTGATTTACGAGAACTAGGCACGCCATTAATCACACTCACTGTGATCATTGTTATCTTGCTCATCGCCCAAACCTATTTAGCGTTTAACAGCAAAACGCTTCCAGGAAAACCATGGATGTTTTGGTTAACCTTTATGAGTATTCTCACCAACACCACTTTTGTTTTTGGGGTCAGTTGGTTATTGTGGGTGGCGTCGGTATGAATGTAGAAGTCATTGATTTGTTTGAAAATTTTAAATTGCATTATCATCACCGCTTGACCATCGAAAGCTTACTTGATGGTTGGTATCATGCGATGAACGCCGCCCCAACGTTAAAAGATTTATGCATCCAAGATTATCAAGCATCGAATCAATCATGGGAGTCGGTTGCTAAAGAACGTGTCTTTTCAAGAACGCATCAAGATTATGTCAAAATGACCCGCGTTCATCAACGGTTAAAAAGTCTCATACCTCTAATGAAACCAAGCTTTGAAGCGTTTTATGATGAACTGCCACATATTCGCATCGTTTTATATCATGGGTTAGGCAATGGTGCAGGATGGGCCACACACTACCATGATGTGCCAGCCATTCTTTTGGGGATTGAGAAAATTGCTGAGTTAGATTGGATCAGTGATGAGGAGTTAAAGCGCTTAATGGCACACGAGTATGTTCACTTAGTGCACCAGCATTTACGTCAAGACGCGTGGCGCTTCAACTCGTCATATGAAGAAGCGGTGATGCGATTGTATTTAGAAGGCCTCGCGAGTTATTATGAAATGACACTCGCTGAAGTGCCAATTCGCCTCACTCGTTGGGAACAACGTTGCAAAGGCGTTGAAAGTACGCTTAAAGCGAAGTACTCACAAGTACTCGCTGAGGAGGGTAAGGATTTTAACGCGTTTTATGGCGATTGGCATCAGGTTGAAGGTTTATCCGACACCGGCTATTACTTAGGAAAACAGCTCATCGCAAGGTTATTAGAGAAAGAAACCTTTTACACCATTGCAAAAGCACCGTTTGACACCATTGAATCATGGGTTCATGCCTATCTTACTTCAGAATGAAAAAAACTAAGCATCATACCTTGTCTTTTTATAAGACTTGTGATAACGTTTAAACAAGGTGATAGTATGACACATTTATTAAACGCATCTTATTACTATGGTTTCTGACATGAAGGATTGCTAAGGCAAGCCTTTTTGAACATGAAGGAAGCCACTTAACCCAACCCTTTACCGGTGGACTTTCCACCGGTTTTTTATTTGAAAGGAGTCATCCATATGATTATTAAAATGAAAAAAGATGCTTCATTAGACGCGGTGAATCGCGTCTTGGATTACATCCATGAAGAAGGATTCTCAATTAAAGATGTTTCCAGCGAAAGAGTCAAGATTTATGGTGTCATAGGGGATACCTCAAAACTTGAAGCAAGAGATTTTTACGCGTTTACCGCGGTGGCTGAAGTTATTCGCATTCAAGCGCCTTACAAAAAAGCATCCCGTGAGTTTCAAGCACTCGACACACGCATTGATTTAGGCGATGGTGTGGTGATTGGTGGCGATCAACACGTCATTATGACAGGGCCATGCTCGGTTGAAGACGAAGTACAAATGATGACGATCGGTGCTTTTATGCAAAAGCACCATCTGAAAATTCTAAGAGGGGGCGCCTTCAAACCAAGGACGTCGCCGTATGCCTTTCAAGGGTTAGGCGAAGAAGGGTTGAAGTTGATGCGTAAAGTCGCAGACACGTTTGGCCTTAAAGTGATCAGTGAGGTGCCTAGTGTTTCGGCCATCCCGATGTTTGAACAATACGTTGACATCATTCAAGTGGGTGCTAGAAACATGCAAAACTTTCACCTATTAAAAGCTCTTGGAAAAACTCGTAAGCCCATTTTCTTAAAACGTGGGTTGAGTGCGACTATTGAAGAATGGCTGATGAGTGCCGAATACATCATGGATGGCGGAAATGATCAAGTGATTTTGTGTGAACGTGGCATCAGAACCTTTGAAAAATACACCCGAAACACACTGGACATCAGTGCTGTTTTAGCCATCAAAGAACTTTCCCATTTACCCGTCATTGTCGATCCATCACACGCTGCAGGACGCTATAAAATGATTGATCCGTTGGCTCAAGCAGGACTGGCCGTAGGCGCGCATGGCCAAATGATTGAAATTCATCCTGAACCAGAAAAAGCGTTGAGTGATGGCGCACAATCGCTCACATTAGAACGTTTTGAGAGTTTACTTAATCACTTAAAACCGCTTGCGGATGTTTTAGGGAAAACCATCACATGAACATTGGCATTGTTGGTTTAGGGTTAATTGGAGCCTCATACGCCGCGCGCTTAAAAGCCGAAGGTCATCACATCATTGGCTATGACCAAGAAACATCCGTGTGTGAGCAAGCCAAAGCGCATCAGGTTGTTTCTGAGTGTGGAGTGGCAGCTTTAACTCAGGCTGAAGTGCTCATTTTAGCTACCTATCCCAAAGCCGCAGCTTCATTCATTGAACACCATCAACATCGGCTTTCAAGCACTTGTGTGATTACGGACGTTTGTGGGGTGAAAGTGCCACTTCAACAAACCATTTTAGCTACTTTAAAACATCCTCAAAGATACATCTCACATCACCCCATGGCAGGAAAAGCTGCGAGTGGCTTTACTCAACATGACCCATGTATGTTTGAGGGTGCGACATGCTTGATGATTCAAGAAACAACGCAAAATAAAGACGATTTTGAAACATTAACATCACTATTAAAAACCTTAGGATTTGCTAAAATGATCACCTTAACAGCCCAAGAGCACGATCAAGCCATCGGCGTTGTATCACAGTTAACGCATGCCATTGCAGGCGCACTCATGCATTTAGAGGAAACCTCGAAGTGGGCAAATACGGCAGGGGATTCTTTTGCGGATTTGACTCGGATTGCAGCATTAAATGCGCCCATGTGGACAGAACTATTTCATGAAAATCATATCATTTTAAGCGATCAACTCAGACGTTTCGCGAATGAACTACGACAGCTAGCTCAAACGTTAGAAACACATGATCAAGCCAAAACGCTCGAATATTTGGAATCAGCTTCAAGGATTAAAAAAGCTTTAAAGGAGGGTTAAAGATGAACGTGTTAGTCAAACCAAGCCCTTTAAAAGGGACTGTTCACTTGATTGGGTCTAAATCGTTATCGCACCGCTATCTTATCGGTGCGGCGCTTAGTCATCATTCAAGCCTCCTTCGTCATCGGATGCTTTCGGATGACATTCAGGCGACTGAAGACATCTTAAAAGCCTTTGGCGTAACCATTGATCAAGATAGAGTCATGGGACCTTTAAAACACCCACCTAAGCACACACTGAACGCTCAAGCATCGGGCTCAACACTACGCTTTTTGATTCCTTTAGCGTTATTGTTTGATGAGCCCATCACCTTTTCTGGAAAAGATCGTTTACCTTCACGGTCCTTAGAAGCGTACAAAAAGGTCTGCCAAGCGCATGATTTAACGTTCAAACCTAAAGACCAGGATACTTGGTTACCCCTCACCGTTCAAGGACCCTTAAAAGCCGGCCATTATGAGATGGATGGCTCTGTGAGCTCTCAGTTCATCTCCGGCATGCTTTTTGTCTTGCCTTTATTAGACAAAGATTCTACCATAACCTTAACCACACCCCTAGTTTCAAAACCTTATGTTGACATGACGATTCGTGTTTTAGAAGATTTTAATATCCGTATCAAGACGACTAAAAATGGTTACATGATTCCAGGTCAACAGCGTTATAAAGCCGTTGACACGACGATTGAAAGTGATTATTCCCATAGTGTGTTTTTTCTTGCGGCAGGCGCATGGTCTGGGCCTTTAACACTCAAGGGTTTAAACCCTGACTCCTGGCAAGGCGATGCGGTTGTAAGAGACTTCATCCGCTCGATGAAAGGCACCATCAGTCAAGATAAGCATGCCCTCACCATCGAAAAACAAACGCTTGGTCCCTTAGACGCTGACTTTGAAGACTGTCCTGATTTAGTACCCATGATGGCGTTGTTGGCGGCTCGCGCCAGCGGCATCTCACATTTGCGGGGGCTCTCTCGTTTGGTGCATAAAGAAAGTGATCGCTTAAAAGCCATTCAGACGATTTTAGATTTGCTAGATGTGCCCCATGAATTAAAAGGGGATACGCTCATTATCCAAGGCATCGAAACTTTAAGAGCCAAAGGACCGCTGCCAACCTTTGATGACCATCGCTTCGTCATGGCAACGCTGATGTTAGCGCCGGTGATGAGCGAACCCTACATCGTTGAAGGTGTTGAAAGTGTCACAAAATCGTATCCAGAATTTTTAGATGTCTTTACGTCCTTAGGTGGCGTGTATGATGTCTTATAAGGAGGCACATGATGAATAGTTTTGGTCATCGTTTTAAAGTCACACTTTATGGTGAATCACATCAAGCGGCGATTGGGGTCGTCGTTGAAGGGCTGCCACCAGGCACACCCATTGATGAATCACAGATTAAAGAGGACTTAAAACGTCGAAACCCGGAAGCGATTGGCACCACGCCCCGTAAAGAACCGGATCGCTTTAGCATCACCTCAGGGGTGTTTGAAGGCAAAGCCACAGGCTCACCCATTCACCTCACGATTCCCAATGAAAACATCCGTTCGAAAGACTATTCCCATCTGAAACGTCATTTTAGACCTGGGCATGCGGATTTTGTGGCGAACTTAAAGTATCAAGGCCATCATGATTATCGTGGTGGTGGTCGTTTTTCAGGGCGATTAACGGCGCCTTTAGTGGCCGCAGGATCGCTGGCTAAAATGATGCTGCCTTATCGTTTTTCCCATGAGCTCATCCAAGTAGGCACCCTCAAAGATATGTCAAAAATCGATGAATATTTGGCTGAAATTGCGGCCGAAGGGGATTCAGTTGGCGGCATTATCCGCTTAACGGTTGAAAACCTGCCAGTGGGCTTAGGCGAACCGATGTTTGGTAAAATCGAAGCCTTAGCCGCACAAATGCTGTTTTCGATTCCTGCGGTTAAAGGGGTGGAGTTTGGGACTGGTTTTGAGGGCATCAATATGAAAGGGTCAACCTTTAATGACGTCATCATCGATGAAAAAGGCACCACTCAAAGCAACCA
>SKGG01000101.1 GCA_007117565.1 Candidatus Izemoplasma sp.
TCTGGATAATGCCAGCGTAGGATGAACCCATTAAACATTGCGTTTAGTCCTCGTGGCTAAACGTTTTTATTTATTGGAGGGATTTTATTATGGGAAACACACAAAGAACCAGAGTTTTAGCCGAAATCGCCATTTTCTTGGCGTTGGCAACCACACTTGAGGTGGTTTTCAAAGTGATACCAGGACAGCCACAAGGCGGTTCTGTGTCACTCTCTATGTTGCCGATCTTCATTCTGACGTACCGACATGGCTTACGCGTAGGCTTGTTTTCAGGCGCCGTCTTCGGGTTACTCAACCTCATGGTGGGTGGGCTCGTATTATGGCACTGGGCGAGCTTGTATTTGGATTATATTTTCGCATTCATGGTCATTGGTTTAGCCGCCCTTGTCTTTGAACGAGACAAAGATAATCCTGTGTATTTTGGGATTGGCATTTTAGTGGGTGGCCTCGCACGTTTCTTCATGCATTTCTTAAGTGGCGTGGTGTTGTTTGGTGAGTTTGCGCCCGAAGGCCAAAACGTGTGGGTCTATTCGTTTATTTACAACATGACATACATGGCCCCCACCATTGCTTTACTGTTAATCACAGGCTTGTTACTTTATCGTCGTCAAATTTTAATTTCAGAAAACTGGTAACCGATTAGGTTCGACTATGTTTATCGACAAGAAACCTCGCAAGAGGTTTCTTTTTCTTTGGTCTATAGCCATTGTCATGTATAATAAAAATGAGGTGAAAAAATGAAAATAATGTATGTTGGCTCAGAAGCCATTCCTTTTTCAAAGACGGGTGGTCTTGCAGATGTGCTTGGGAGCTTACCTCAAGCGATGCACGCTTTAGGCCACGAAGTGATTCTTGTATTACCGAAACACGGTGTGACCAAAGCGAAGTATCACGAACAGCTCAAAACAGTCCATCAAACCACGGTCGAAGTCCATGATATGCATCAATACTGTGGCTATCAGATGCTCGAGCATCAAGGCATCAAAGTGTATTTTGTGGACAATGAGTTTTATTTTGGAAATCGTCCAAATTTATACGGGGATTTTGATGACGGTGAGCGTTATGGTTTTTATGCGCACGCAGTGTTGAAAATGATCGTTGAGAAAGTCTTTGAACCAGATGTCATGCATCTAAACGATTGGCAAACTGGATTAATCGCGTATTTATTAAAAATGGCACCGCAATATCAAGGTCTTGGCCGAAAGATTAAAACCTTGTTAACCATTCATAACATTGCTTACCAAGGGACGTTTAGTAAAAGTCTTATGCCTTACTTAAATGCGCCTTACGATGGTGCTTTAGAGTTTGACGATGTCATAAACTTTTTAAAAGCAGGCATCATGTCAGCGGACCATATCTCAACGGTATCACCAACGTATGCAAATGAGCTTCAACACGCCTATTTTGGCTTTGGACTTCAAGGCGTATTAAAAATGCGAGAGAATCAGTTTACGGGTATCATCAACGGCATCAGCTATGATGAGTTCAGTCCGAAAAACGATACCAACATCGCTTATAATTTTGGTTTAAACAATTATTTAAAAGGGAAACGTGAAAACAAAAACGATTTACTCAAGCGCTTCAACTTAACACCAACCAAAAAACCTTTGATTGGGATGGTGTCAAGACTGACTGAAGCTAAAGGATTCCCATTATTAGAACAAAGCATTGAACCCTTTTTAAAAGAAGATCGCTTGCGTCTTGTCATTTTAGGGAGTGGCGATGCCCACATCCAAAATCACCTAAATTATTTGATGCATCAATACCCTGAACAAGTAAGTGTCGTCTTTGGCTACAACGAGGCGCTAGCAAGACAGATTTATGCAGGCTCTGATTTCTTCTTAATGCCAAGTCGCTTTGAACCTTGTGGCTTAGCACAGTTGATCAGTCTAGCCTATGGGACTTTGCCGATTGTGCGCAAAACGGGTGGTTTAAGAGATACGATTGTGCCTTATAACCGTTTTACTGGGGAAGGCACTGGCTTTGCGTTTGAACATTATATGGGTGGCGACATGGCGCATGCTTTAGACGAAGCCTTGCACGCTTACGACGACACCAAAAACTTTAAAGAACTTATTAAACGCGCAATGAAAGAAGATTTTTCATGGAAACAAAGCGCCTTAGTTTATCAAAATTTATATCAACAACTGAAGGGGGATTAACATGGAAACACTCGCATTGATTTTGGCTGGTGGAAGAGGATCACGACTTGATTTACTTTCAGAAAAACGTGTCAAGCCAGCAGTCCCGTTTGCCGGAAAATACCGTATTATTGATTTTACGCTGTCAAATTGTTCCAACTCAGGCATCTATAACATTGGTATCTTAACGCAGTATTTGCCTTTTTCCCTTAATGAACACATTGGCATCGGGTCTCCTTGGGACCTAGACCGCCGTGATTCACGCTTAACGCTGATGCAGCCCTATCGTGAATGGTATGGTGGCACCGCTGATGCAGTCAAACAAAACATTGACTTCATTAAACGTTCTAAGTCTAAGTATGTGCTTATCTTGTCGGGGGATCATATTTACAAAATGGATTACCGTAAAATGATTCGTGCGCATGAAGTGAATGGCGCAGCCCTCACCATTGCCGTACAAGAAGTTCCATGGGAAGACACCCATCGTTTTGGCATTTTAGATGCGGATAAAAACGATAAGATTGTGGGCTTTTATGAAAAACCTAAAAACGCACCCAACAATTTAGCGTCGATGGGCATTTACGTGTTTAATACAGACGTCCTCGTAGAATCTTTAGAAACCATTGACGAAGAAGGCCTTGATTTTGGTAAACACGTCATTCCTTACCTTCTCGACAAAAAAGACGTTTACGCTTACACGTTCAAAGACTATTGGAAAGATGTAGGCACATACGACGCCTATTTAGAAGCCAATATTGAACTTACTGCCACCGTGGATAAAATTCCTTTAGACATGTATGACCGTGATTGGAAAATACATACGCGCTCTGAAGAACGTCCTAGTGTAAAAATCGGTTCAAAAGCAACCATTGAACAAGCACTCATCTCCAACGGTTCAATCGTCGCTGGTCATGTTAAGCGCAGTGTTTTATCTCCTGGGGTCATCGTTCATCCGACGGCCAAAGTGGTAAACAGTGTCATTTTAAACGACGCGGAAATCAAGCCTGGCGCCATCGTTGAAAACGCGATTATTGATAAGAATGTGGTTATTGGAGAAAATGCCCGCATCGGCTATGGCGATGATTACACCGCGAATAAAGAACGTCCAGAGGTTTTATCGAGTGGCCTTAATGTGATTGCTAAAGGTGTGCATGTGCCTGCAGGAACCATCATTGAACGGAACTGTCGATTGTACTCAACCGCAAAAATTGAAGAAAAACGGATTTCTTCGGGATCGACACTTAAATAAAAAGAGCTTTAAGCCGGATTTTAGGGCTTAAAGCTTTTCTTTTGGATCTGAATGTACTCATCCACAGCTTTTAAATAAGGTAGGGTGGGTCGAAAACTGGGTTTGATTCTTATCGCGTGCGTTGCACACTCTTCATAGGTCATGGATTGACGCCCTTTTTTAGCGCGTTCGATGAAATACTCTAACACTTCAAAAGGAAGAAGATAGTATTCATCTAAGAGTGTGAAAGCGATGATTAAAAAAGCAACTCCACCTTGCGCTTTAACCGCGCGTAAATGTTGAATTTGGTGCGCTGGTATGTTTTTTAGTGGGAAGGCCGTTTTCGAACGGGTTTCTTTGACATCAAAATCGATCGCATGCCCTTGATAAACCCCATTATAATCGGTGGTTGAAGGCGTTTTATAGTACGCTTCGGTGATTTTAGCAGCTTGACGGGAAGGGTAATCCACTTTTACGATTTGAATCGGTGTTGGTTTTTTGTGGATCACCGCTTGGCCTTGGGCGAGGTAAAAAAGATTACTCTCATCAATCATAGATTCGAGTGTCTGTCCCCGATTAGCGACACTTTGTTTCTTCGTTTCGTATGTGTTTTTCTTTGTGGGATAGCGAATCATGACGTCACCTCTACTTAAGTGTATCACAGGGCGATTTAAACGTCTAAAAAAAACCTCGAAATGCACGCACTATGTCGAAATTAGACAAATCTATGCTATAATGATTAAAGCGAATTTGCCATAAAGGAGGGCTCAAATTGAGCGTTGTAAAATTTTATGCCTTGGGTGGTTTAGGCGAAGACGGTAAAAACATGTACGTCGTAGACGTAGACCAAGATCTTTTCATCTTGGATGCCGGTTTAAAATACCCCTCACATGAACTGCATGGGGTGGATGCCATTCTCCCAAATTACCAAACCCTTATCGAACAAAAAGACCGTATTCGAGGGCTTTTTTTAAGTCATGGACACGAAGATCACATCGGTGCAGTCCCGAAGCTATTACGTGATATCAATATCCCTGTCTATGGGACTGAGTTTACCTTGTCGTTATTAAAAGATGCTTTAAAGGAACAGATGACTGAGGATGAAACGTATCATTTCTATCCCGTCAATAGTCAATCACTAATGCGTTTTGGTAAAGTGACTGCACATTTTTATCAAACGACCCACTCCATTCCAGGGAGTATTTCGATTGCCTTAGAAACCCCTGACGGAATGATTGTCTATGCCCCAGATTTCACCTTCAATCAGCATGTCGATGCGAGTTACCGTACCGCGTTTGATCGCCTTAGCACGATTGCTTCACGCTCAGTGCTTGCTTTGATGTGTGAAAGTTTAGGCGCCGACGTGTTTTCCACCGGTGCAGCTGAACAGAACTTAGACTATTACATTAATGAAGCCTTTTTAAACCGTGAGCAACGTATCATTGTGACCGCCTTTTCGACCGATATTTATCGCATTCAGCGCGTGGTTAATACCGCGTTAAGACATGGCCGTAAAATCGCCATCATCGGAAGAAAAGCGCAACGCATGATTGACATTGCTATCACCACAGGTGTGTTAGCAATTCCAGAAGATCAATTAGTTTCCTTAAAATTTATCGATGAGAAAAAACCGCGTCAAGACGACAACTTGATGATTTTAGTGGCGGGTGACCGTCATGAACCGTTTCATATGTTGCAGCGCATGATCAACAAAGTGGATCGTTTAGTACACATTGACGAAAGTGATATGGTGTTACTCATGACACCCCCTGTCCCAGGAACTGAACGCATCGCAGCACGCACATTAGACATTATTTATCGTCACAACATCAACGTGAGTAAAATTGATAAAACTATGTTACCCCCAGCGCACGCAAGTCGTTCAGACATAAAAATGCTCATTAACATGCTTGATCCAAAAACGTTTATTCCCGTGGTGGGTGAGTATCGTCACTTTTATCATATGCAAAGCATTGCACAAGAACTTGGCATTTCAGACCGTTATCAGCAAGTAGAAAACGGTGAAGTCATCGAGTGGGTTAACGGACATTTAAAACAAAGTCGTGACCGTGTCCCAACCGGAGAACTCATGGTCGATGGGCTCATGGATGAAGACATCCACAATGTGGTTTTAAAAGATCGTGAAATATTATCCCAAGACGGTGCCCTCATTATTTTGGGCGTGATTAATGTGAAACAACGTAAGTTGGTCGCCCCAGCTGAAGTTATGACACGCGGCTTTGTTTACATGAAAGAAAACGAAGATTTGATTACGCAAGTCAGTCAATTGTTTGAAAAAATTGTACAAGATGCGATGGCACAACGTAATTTCGATTGGCGCCAATTAAAAGAGCGTTTGCGTGAGCAAATCAGTCGACATCTTTATCAACAAACGGATCGGCGACCCATTGTGATGCCAGTCTTAATGGATGTCCCCCAAAGATGATACCCACGATTAAGTTGTACGACAACGATTATCAAGAAAAAACAGAAGGCGTTCCGCTTCATCGTGGTGCACGTGGTATCATCTATAAAGATCAAAAAATCGCTGTGATTCATTACCGTACACTCAACCATTATGTCTTGCCTGGTGGTGGCATTGAAGAAGGAGAAACTGAGCTTCAAGCTTTAAAACGAGAAATTTTAGAAGAAATAGGTTACCACCTTAAAGACGTGTTCCCCACGGTGGTTGTTAAAGAACACTTTGATGACAGTATTTGGCAACATCATTACTTTGTTGCGCATACTGAAGGGGACGCTCAAGCGTTAGAATTAACCACAGAAGAAATCGCGTTAAAACCAACGATTATGTGGGAAGACCCTCTAGAAGTGCTGTCATTATTAAGTACACACGAAGGAGAGCACCCACATTCACAGGCCATTATGCAACGTGAACTGATTGGTTTAATGCACAGTTTGTCTAACGGTTTACAAAGTCTATGATTATGATATAATGTTTCAGTATGATTAAAGGAGGATTTACATTGGCTAAACTAGAAAACATGCAAGATTCACATGTAAAATTAACCGTTGAGGTTAGCTCAGACCAGTTTGAGCATGGCCTTGATTACGCGTATGACAAAATCAAAGATGAGGTTGAAATTAAAGGGTTCCGTAAAGGAAAGGTAACCCGAGCGATGTATGAAAAACATCGCGGCGTCGAATCGCTTTACGATGAAGCGCTCAACCATGTGATTGGTGAGACGTACTTTGATGCGATTGAGGAACATGCGTTAGATGTCGTAGCTCAACCAAAAATCGATCTGGACATTAGCACCGTCGAAAAAGGCAAAGGCTTTACGTATTCAGCCGTGGTCGCGATACGCCCCGAAGTCACCTTAGGTGACTACAAAGGGTTAGTGTATGAAGCGCCTTCAAACGATGTAACGGATGAGGAAGTCACCGCAGAGATTGATCGTTTACGCGAGCAAAACGCTGAGTTAAAAGTGTTAGAGGATGCGACGTTAAAAGATGGACAAACCGCGATTTTTGATTTCGAAGGGTTTGTGGATGATGTTGCGTTTGAAGGCGGCAAAGCAGACAACTATGAACTCGTGATTGGCTCAGGACAATTTATCTCTGGTTTTGAAGAGCAAATGGTCGGCTTAAAAACAGGCGAAGAAAAAGACATTAAGGTGACGTTCCCTGAAAACTATCAAGCAGAAAACCTTAAAGGTAAAGACGCAATCTTCAAAATCAAACTACACGAAATCAAAGAAAAAGTCTTACCTGAACTTACTGACGAGTTTGTTAAGGAACTTGAAAAAGAAGGCATCGAAACTGTTGATGCGTTAAAAGCGTCCACACGTAAAACCTTAGAAGAAGACAAAGTCAAAACAAACAAGAATAAAAAAATTGATTTTGCGGTGGAAGAAGCTAGCAAAAACGCCAGCATCAGCATTCCTGAAGAAATGATTGCAAATGAAAAAAATCGGATGATGGATAATACCCGTCAACAAGTGAAACAATACGGTTTAGAGTTAGAACAATACTTACAATTTTCAGGCCTCACGATGGAACAATTTGAAGCAAACATGCACCGTGATGCAGAAAAATCGATTCGCTATAATTTAACCTTAGCCGCCATTGCTAAAGCTGAAGATATTACGGCTACGGATGAAGAGATGGAAGAGAAATATCAAAGTATGGCAACTCAATACAACTTAGAACTCGAACAGGTTAAATCACAAATCAACCCAGATTCCATCAAACAAGAAGTGGCCTTGAATAAAGCCGTTGACTTCATCGTTGAAAACTTAACCATTAAATAACACTTCGTAAGAAGTGTTTTTAACTTACAGGAGGTCTAACATGCTATTTGTTTTTGATTTGGATGGCACGTTATTAAGAGACGATAAAACGCTATCCAACTTTACCATTCAAACACTTCAAACACTAAAATCTCATGGGCATGAGTTGATGATTGCTACGGGTAGATCTTATGAAATGGCTTTACCTTATGTGAAAATGCTTGAGCTTGAAGGAACATTGATATTAAACAATGGTGCCTTGATCAAGTCTGTCGATGGAAAAACCATCTATCGTCAAAAATTTGTTCCTAAAGCGGATCAATTGAAAATGATTCTACACAACAACGACAAACAACTCCCGTATGCCATTGTTGCTGAAGATGGGGTTCATGGTCCTAAACATCATCCCTTGTTTTATTATCGAGCGTTTAAAGAAAGACACCCCGAATCAACTTTAACGTTGTTTGAATATCAAGATGAGCAGACACTCTCTGAAGTAGATGGGTATAAGCTATTCACAATCATTGAAGATGAAACGCAATTCAGTGAGATTCATAACACCATGCAACAGCACAGTGAAGCATATTTCACACAAAGCATGAAAAGTTATTTAGATATGTTGCCAAAAGACACCAACAAAGGGGAAGCTTTAACTTGGTTGGTTAACTTAAGGGGCTATTCACTTGACAATGTCGTGGCCTTTGGCGATAATGACAACGACGCACAATTGCTAGCGGTTTGTGGCTTTTCATTCGCCGTAAACAATGCGACAATACAAGCAAAAAATGCAGCGAAACACGTCACGCCACTATCTAACAATGAAGATGGAGTGGCCTCGCTCATTCAATCTTGGCTTAACACTCGTGAAGAAGGAGACTTACCATGGCTCAAAAAGTAGTAAAGATTAAAGACGAAGCAGGTGTGCACGCACGCCCAGCAGCAAAGCTGTCACACTTAGCAGCTTCCTTTGACAACAAAATCGAACTTACCTATCAAAACCGTACCATCGACTTGAAAAGTATCATGGGTATTATGAGTTTAGGCATTCCTCAACATGCGGAAATCACGCTCACTGTTAGTGGCGATGATGAGGATAACGTTCTCACTAAACTTGTAGAAGGCATGGCCGCTTTAGAACTGATTTAAAGTTGGTCAAAGACCCCTATCGATGTCGACGGGGGTCTTTTTTATTGCCATTTATAGGCGAAATGTAGCGTTTATTTATTTGCTTATAAATTGCAAGGTCAGTCTACATAGCGTAAAATATAAATGTCAAGCCAATCCAATAGAGGTGAACTTTATGTATAACAAAACTGAACGAAGCGTTGGCAATCTTCCGAGCATTGCCATTCGTGGTTTGGCCCCATTTCCAAACACTGATGTACGCACCGAAGTCGGACGTAGCGTAAGTAAAACAGCGCTACTAGAAGCGGAGCGTAACCACGACAATCACGTCTTATTACTCATTCAAAAAAATCCGATGATTGATGAACCAGAAGAATCGGATCTTTTAACTGTGGGGATTGTAGCTAAAATCGGCATCAAGATTAAACTCCCTAATGGAAACTTTAAAGTAAAATTTGATCCGATTGTACGCGCTAAAATTCAAGGATTTTCACAAATGCATCCTCACATCGCGACCGATTTTGAAACGTTACCATCGGTACAAGAAGATGTCGATCAAGAAATCGCCCTTGTTCGCATGATTGTGAAACTTGTCATGGAAAACGGGCAAAACATTTTAAACAATCCTAAACAAACGCTTGAGATGATTCAAGCGGGTGTTTCAAGTGATAAATTAGCGGATGTTGTGGCAAGTAACTTGAAGATCCCTGAAAAAGAAAAGTTTAAATATCTTGAAACAGATTCGATTGAAAAACGTTTAAACTATCTTCTTCAAGACATTGAAAAAGAGCGCCATATGAATGAAATTGAAGATAAGATTAATCGTACGGTGAAAAAGAACATCGATGAAAACCAACGTGAATATTATTTACGTGAAAAGCTACGCGCGATTCAAGAAGAGCTTGGCGACAAAGCTAAAAAAGAAACTGAAATTGAGGATTTACGTAAGAAAATTTTAGAAAAAAAGATGCCGGCTCATATTGAAGAAAAAGCCCTTTACGAATTATCACGATATGAAACGTTGCCAGCAGCAAGTGGGGAATCTGGGGTCATTCGTACCTATTTAGATTTCCTCGTTGATTTGCCTTGGTTTGAGCAAAGTGACGATGAAACAGACATCAACAAAGCGGAAGCAGCGCTCGAGACCACACACTTTGGTTTAGAAAAAGTCAAAGAGCGGATCATTGAATATTTAGCAGTTAAACTTCTCACCGGTAAAAACCCTCAAACCATATTATGTCTTGTTGGACCTCCAGGGGTGGGTAAAACATCTTTAGCTCAGTCCATTGCTAAATCGCTTGGTCGGGCATTTGTTAAACAATCCTTAGGTGGTGTCAAAGATGAATCTGAGATTCGTGGACACCGCAGAACCTACTTAGGCGCCCTTCCGGGAAGAATCTTACAAGGCATGCGCAAAGCGAAAGTCGTAAACCCTCTTTACTTACTTGATGAGATTGATAAATTAGGGTATGACTATAAAGGCGACCCAAGTGCAGCGTTGCTTGAGGTCTTAGACCCTGAACAAAACACGAACTTCTCTGATCACTACTTAGAAGACACGTATGATTTATCGCAAGTACTGTTTATTGCGACCGCAAACTACATCGGTAACATTCCAGCCCCCTTGCGTGATCGTATGGAAATTATTGAGCTGTCCTCTTACACTGAAATCGAGAAGTTTAACATCGCGAAACAACATTTAATTCCTAAACAAGTGTCTTCACATGGTCTTGAAGATAAAAAATTAACGGTCACTGATGAAGCCGTTATGATCATGATTCGTGAGTATACGCGTGAAGCAGGCGTTCGTCAACTTGATCGTTTATTTGGAACCATTGTGCGTAAAGCTATCAAAGCGATTTTAGGCGATAAAAGAGACCACATTAAAGTGACGCCTGAAAATATTAAAGATTTCTTAGGTAAAGCTAAATTCAGCTCTAATCGTGCGGATAAAGAAGATCAAATTGGTGTGGCTACTGGGTTAGCATATACCCAATTTGGTGGTGATACACTCCCTGTTGAGGTTGCTTTTTACAAAGGC
Organism: Candidatus Izemoplasma sp.; assembly: GCA_007117565.1. Next base: position 10,786 of record SKGG01000101.1, read on the forward strand.
AAAGGCTCTCTTTCCTTAACGGGCCAACTTGGGGATGTTATGAAAGAATCAGCGCATGCCGCGCTTTCATACATTCGTGCCAACGCTGAAAAATACAACATTGATAAAGAAATCTTCGAAACAACCAATGTGCATATTCATGTGCCAGAAGGCGCCATTCCTAAAGACGGTCCAAGTGCGGGCGTGACTATTACAACCGCTTTAATTAGTGCACTCTCAAATCGTAAAGTTGATCACACCGTCGGTATGACGGGTGAAGTGACCTTGCGTGGCCGTGTCTTACCTATTGGTGGTCTAAAAGAGAAAGCCATTGCGGCCCACCGAAGTGGTCTCAAAAAAATTCTCATTCCTAAAGAGAATGAACGCGACATCGAAGACATTCCTCAAGAAGTTAGAGACGCTTTAGAGATTGTTTCGGTTGAAACCATTGATGATATTATTTCATCAACATTAAAAGTCTAAGGCAATCGAAAGATTGCCTTTTTCTCAAGGAGCTTATGATGTTTGATTCTGTACAGACAAAACCCATTACCGTTGTGAATAGTGATGACTTTCCACAAAGCGATCTCCCTGAGTTTGTGTTTATTGGGCGTTCAAATGTTGGCAAAAGCAGTTTACTGAATGCTTTAACGCGAAGAAAGAATCTTGCCTATACCTCACAATCGCCCGGAAAGACGCAAACAATCAATTTTTATATGATTGATGACCGGTTTTATTTAGTTGATGTGCCTGGTTATGGGTATGCGAAAGTCAGTAAAAAAGCACGAGAAGCGTTTGGCGAAATGATTGAACGCTATTTGACCACACGTCAATCTTTGCGTTGTATTTATTTGCTCGTTGATATGCGACACGCACCCTTGGAAGACGATTTAATTATGGTAAATTATCTTAAGCAGATGACATTGCCTTTTAAAATTGTTTTGACTAAGGCGGATAAACTGTCGAATAATCAACAAGCATCACAACGTGCTAAACTTGCTAAAGGCTTTACCTTAGCCGCCGATGATTTCATTGTCACCGCTGCGACTACCAACTTAAATATGGATGTCCTGCGTTTAGACATCATTGGCCAACTCTAGCGTGTTTTCACTTGCGGGTAAGCCTATAGCATGGTATAGTAATCTAAGAAGCAAAGAAGAGGAAGAGTACTTGGTGTGAGGTTTTCTAGAGAGTTGACGTTTGGTGCAAGTCAACAACACACACTTAGGAAGTCACCTTGAGCTCATTTTCTGAATGGTATGTAGGAAAATGCGTCGGCGGCGTTAACGCATCAAGCGCTAGTGTAAACTAGAACTAAGGTGGTACCGCGGTCCTCCCGTCCTTAACGATGGAAGGACTTTTTTTATTATATGAAGGAGGTATTCAAATGAATATCAAACGATGGGTAACAAAAAATGCTTTACTTAACATCATTCTTGGTGTAGTGGTCATTGCTTTTGCGGTGGTCGCGATGTTTTTCACCTCATTAATTAACGACTTTTTAGCGGTCTTAGTGGGTGTCATCATTCTTTATTTAACCGCTTTAAGAGTTTATCAAGATCTTCGCCGTTACAAAAGTTCACAAGCGCTCTTTGTGGTGATTGTAGAGTTTGTGATTGCCGTGGTTGCAGCGTATTTTCTTATCGTTCAGCAAGCCAGCATTGCACGCTATTTGGGGATTGTGTTATACACTCGAGGCTTTGTGATTTTGCTGATTGCTCAACTGTTTGTAAAAAAACTAACGTTTCAACGATTTGCTTTCGCAATGGCGTTTCTAACTTTGGGTGCCTATATATGGTTTGGTAACAACGCATACGAAACACAACTTCAATGGGTCTTATTTGTTTCATTAGTTCTTTATGGTGTGTTATTACTTGTTGAAGGTGCAAAAGAGTTTAAGAAGACGTAGGAGGATAACAACATGAGTATTGAAAAAAAATACGATCATCATATCGTCGAAGCCGATCGTTATGATTGGTGGCATCAACAAGGATATTTTAAATCAGGGGATACTGCAAAACCACCCTACACGATTGTGATACCGCCCCCAAACGTGACTGGGAAACTTCACTTAGGTCATGCCTGGGATAATACCTTACAAGACATCATCATTAGACAAAAACGAATGCAAGGCTATGACGCCCTTTACTTACCCGGCATGGATCACGCTGGCATCGCCACACAGGCTAAAATCGACGCTCGATTAAAAGAACAAGGGACAAGTCGTTATGATTTAGGTCGCGACAAGTTTCTCGATGAAGCCTGGGCGTGGAAAGAAGAATACGCAGAGTTTATTCGTGAACAATGGGAAGCACTAGGCTTATCAGTAGATTATGATAAAGAACGCTTTACGCTTGATGATGGGTTATCTGAAGCAGTCAGTGAAGTGTTCATTAAGCTTTATGAGCGTGGCCTAATCTACCGCAAAGAGCGCATCATTAACTGGGATGTTGAGGCTAAAACAGCGCTTTCTAACATCGAAGTTGAACATCTTGAAATCGAAGGTGCTTTTTACTATTTCAAATATTATTTAGAAGATCATTCAGATTATATTTTAATCGCAACCACACGTCCTGAGACCATGTTTGCGGATACTGCGGTGATGATTCATCCTGACGATGATGAGCGCCGTCATTTTGTGGGTAAGAAAGTTCTAATTCCGAATACCGATGTGGCGATTCCTGTCATTGTGGATGATTATGTTGACCGTGAATTTGGCACCGGCGCTGTGAAAGTGACGCCGGCGCATGACCCAAACGATTTCATCGTGGGCGAACGTCATAATCTTCCAATGCCTTCGTGTATGCATGAAGATGGGACGATGAATGCGATGGCGTTTAAGTATAAGGGGATGGATCGATTTACTTGTCGGAAAGCCTTAGTTAAAGATTTAGAAGCGGCGCAACTTATGAACAAAGTCGAAAAAATCGTTCACAGTGTGGGACACAGTGAACGAACAGGCGTCATTGTCGAACCACGTCTTTCGATGCAGTGGTTTGTGGCGATGGAACCCTTAGCCAAAAAGGCCCTTGAACAGTCTGACGCTCAGTTCATACCTTCTCGTTTTGAAAAAACCTTCCGTCATTGGATGGAAAACATTCAAGACTGGTGTATTTCAAGACAACTTTGGTGGGGGCACCGTATTCCTGCTTACTATAAAGGGGAAGAAGTCTATGTCGGAAATAACCCACCAGAAGGGTTTACTCAAGATGATGATGTTTTAGATACTTGGTTTTCATCTGCCTTATGGCCTTTTTCAACCTTGGGATGGCCCGATGAACAAGCTGAAGATTTTAAACGCTATTACCCAACTCAAACGATGGTCACTGGGTATGATATTATCTTCTTTTGGGTAGCTAGAATGATTTTTCAAGCCCTTGAATTTACCGAAGAAACGCCTTTTGAAAAAGTCTTGATTCATGGCTTAATTCGCGACGATAAAGGACGAAAAATGTCTAAATCACTCGGTAATGGTGTCGATCCGATGGACATCAAAGCGCGTTATGGCATTGATACACTACGCTATTTTCTCACCACCAATTCAGCGCCAGGACAAGATTTACGTTTTGAAATGGAAAAAGTTGAATCGAGTTGGAACTACATCAACAAGCTTTGGAACATTGGACGTTTCATTCTCATGAATTTAGAAGACATGCCAAAGCCTAAAGATCTTGACTTAGCTTCTTTAAGTTTAGAAAATGCTTGGATTTTAAGTCGGTTTGAAACGACACTATCTCAAGTGAATCGCAATTATGAGGCGTTTGAGTTCGCGGAAGTGGCACATCAACTCTACCATTTTACATGGGAAGAGTTTGCGGCATGGTATATTGAAATGGCCAAACAATCGCTCAATAGCCAAGATACTAAGATAAGAGAAGAGACACAAATGGTGTTATATTCTGTCTTTACCAACATCTTAAAATTATTGCATCCTTTTATGCCGTTTGTGACCGAGTATTTATATCAAAAACTACCACATAAAACAAACGCATCAATCATGGTGAGTGCCTGGCCTGCGTCTCACAGTGAGGCCTTTAAACCTGACCTTGAAAAGCAGTTCGATCGTTTAAAAAATATTATTACCCAAGTCAGACATACACGAAATACCTATCAAGTGAGTCCTTCAAAACCACTCCCTTTTATCTTAGAAGCAAAACCAGAACTCCATGCCTTTTATGAATCACAGCGTGATAAACTGGAATTTTTCATGCGGGCTGAAACATTATCTTTAGTGAATCGCTATCAAGCGAAAGACGATGAAATATCACTCATTGGCGATGGCTTTAAGGTATGTGTGCCTTTAGGCAGTCTGGTAGACATCAGTGCTGAAAAAGAGCGTCTCAATCAAGAGCTTGCTCGCCTAAATAATGAGATTACGCGCGCGAACAAAATGCTTGAAAATCCTCAGTTCATGTCGAAAGCTCCGGCAGCAAAAATCGCTGAGGAAAAATCAAAACTGACTGACTATCAAGAACAATATCAAGCTGTTAAAGAACAATTGGAGAAACTACATTGAAGTTTAAAACGGTAAAGCAAGCCCAAGCCTGGATTGAATCGATCACTAAATTTGGTGAAAAGTATGATTTATGGCGCATGGAAAAAGCCTGTGAATTGCTTGGAAACCCCCAACAAAAGTTTAAAAGTGTTCATGTCGGTGGCACCAATGGTAAAGGCTCAACTGTGACTTTCTTAGCGCAAGTGTTATATGAGGCGGGGTACCAGGTTGGGGTTTACACCAGTCCCTATATAGTGCATTTTAATGAGCGCATTATGATTAATCAAACGATGGTGGATGACGACACTTTTTTAAGGCATTTAAACAAAATCTATGCGTTAGAACAAACCTTTAAAGAAGACTATCACGATCAACTCACGTTTTTTGAGTTATTAACCCTTGTTGCGTTTAATGTGTTTGCGGAAGCAGACCTGGATTTGGTGATTGTTGAAGTGGGCTTAGGTGGTTTACTAGATGCGACCAATGTCATTACCCCTATCCTGAGTGTGATCACAACCATTGGCTACGATCACATGAATGTGTTGGGCAATAGTCTGTCATCGATTTTAAGAAACAAACTGGGCATTGCTAAAATGAACATTCCCTTAGTTACTGGTATTAAACAACAAACCCTAGTGAAGCAAGTCAAACAGCACGCGTCTGAGCGTCAGATTCCGCTCACCATCTTGCGTGAGCAACCCGCTGAAGAGACTTGGTTTGATGGCGATCAAGGCTTTTACTTTAGAGGTGTCCCTTATGGCTTGTCGATGCTAGGGCTTCATCAAATTGATAACGCAAAAACAGCACTATTAGCGGCTGAAGTACTTGAGAAACTTGGGTATTTAATCCCTTTAGAAGCAAAACTAGAAGGCATAAAAAACGCCCGTTGGCCAGGCCGTTTTGAACGTTTTGGTCACGTGATTTTAGAAGGTGCCCATAACGAACCAGGCATGGAAGCCGCGTGTGTGTCACTAAAGACCTATTTTCCAAATCGAAAAATTATTTCAGTTTTTACAGCCATGAAAGATAAAGACTATGAGCCTATGTTAAACGCCTTAGCGTTCGTGTCTGACGAAATTATTTTTACTCAGATTGATTATCCTAGGTGTGAGAATGCTGAAACGTTAAAGCACGTCAGTTCGCACCCAAACGCACGTATCATAACCAATCATAGTGAACTCGTTAAGGAAGTTAAAGTTCAAACCGATGCGATGGTCTTTATCACAGGATCACTTTATTTGATAAGTGCTTTAAGGCCCTATTTTACACTATAGTTTGTAAGCGAACAGTTTGTTTGGGTAGGAGGTTGGAATGAACATTATCAAAGACCCACATGCGTTTGGGGATGCGTTAATTGATTGGTACTTAAAAAATAAACGCACGTTACCTTTTCGTGATGTATACAACCCTTATTACACACTCGTCAGCGAACTGATGTTGCAACAAACACAAATGGATACGGTGATTCCCTATTTTAATCGTTTTATTAAACACTATCCGACCATTTGTGCGTTAGCGGATGCCCCGATTGACGAGGTTTTAAAACTATGGGAAGGCTTAGGGTATTATCGACGTGCCCATCATTTACATGACGCGGCTCAAACAGTATGTTATACCTATCATGGAGAGTTTCCTCGTGATCTAGTCTTAATTGAAAAACTCAAGGGCGTTGGTCGCTATACGGCACGCGCCATTCATTCCATCGCGTTTGAACAGCCTTCGGTCGCGGTTGATGGAAATGTTTTAAGGGTCATGACAAGAGTGTTAGCCTTTGATGGTGACATTCAAAAAGATCATACACGCAAAGAAATCGAACAGGCCTTAGAACCGGTCATCCTTCATCAAAAGCCAAGTGACTTTACCCAAGCGATGATGGAACTTGGCGCGACGATTTGTCAAAAAAAACCACAATGTGAACGTTGCCCTTTAAGGACAATGTGTGAAGCGTATCAAGAAGGTACTCAAGAACTATTTCCTGTGAAAACCGCAAAAAAAACTAAAAAGAATGTCTATGTTCATGTCTTTGTGTACGAGTCTCAAGGGAAATATCTTTTAGTGAAAAGGCCAGAAAATGGTTTGCTTGCGAACCTTTATACCTTTTGGCAAGACGAATCAGGCACGTATGATCAAGCGCTTGATCGTTTCCAAAACGAATACGGTGTTAAGGTTATTCAAAGTGACCCCATTGAACAGTTTAAACATGTATTTTCCCATATACAATGGCACATGAATGTTTATCGTATTAAGACCAATCAACCGATTACAACCATCCTTCATGATTTGCATGATTTCCCATACGCTATCGCGAAAGCGCATCTGAGCATACGTAATAAAATCATTTAAAGAAATCTAACCTCTTTTATCTATTATCTTGATAAAGGAGGTTTTTATGTTAACCATTCGCGAACTACCCAAAACAGAACGCCCACGTGAGCGTTTTATGCATTATGGGAAAGAAGCATTAGCCGTTCATGAACTGATTGCGATCATTTTAAGAACCGGCGTCGCAAGGCAATCCGTTTTGAGTTTAGCCCAGACCGTTTATCATCGCTTTCACTCGATGCGAAATCTAAATCAAGCCACGGTGAAAGATCTTTCAAGTATTCCAGGCATTGGTGAAGCCAAAGCCATCCAATTGTTGGCTGCTTTAGAGCTTGGTCGTCGCATGCATCTAGAACACTTTACAGACCACCCTTCACTGCATTCTCCCCAAAGTGTTTATCAATACATGCATGATGAACTCAGTATGTTAAATCAAGAACACTTCTATGCATTATATTTAGACACGAAAGGGCATTTACTGCATAAACAATGTTTATTTATTGGCTCACTCAACGCCTCTTTAGTGCATCCTCGTGAGGTGTTTAAACATGCGGTGAGCCATTCAGCAGCAAGCATCATCGTCGTTCATAACCACCCCTCAGGCGATCCAACACCCTCTTTAAGTGATTTAAGCGTCACCAAAGCGATGGTTGAAGCTGGCCAAATGATGGATATCTCACTGCTTGATCACATCATTATTGGCAAGGGCCGTTACCATTCCTTTAAAGAGGCTAAGCAGTTAGGATAAATTGGTGTTTTATTGCTTTACAAAGCGACCATGTTCCGCTATAATATGCAAGGTTGCACATGTCTTAAAGATTGACAAACATCACTTAATTTGTTATATTGTTAGGGCTAGCAGCATACCGCACAAAAAGGGTTTATAAGCGCTTCGGCCACCCTCATGGCGAGTCTTAATTTTAGAGGAGGTGCTCAAATGTACGCAATCATTGAAACAGGTGGAAAACAGGTTCGTGTGAGTGAAGGTCTTGACATTTATGTTGAGAAACTAGACGCTGAAGCTGGAGAAACTGTTTACTTAGACCGTGTCCTTATGGTCGGCGGCGAAAAAGCTCAACTTGGTGATCCTTATGTCACGAATGCAAAAGTCGAAGCGACTGTGGTTAAACATGGTAAACAAAAGAAAATTATTGTTTTCAAATTCAAAGCTAAAAAAGGCTACAAACGTACTCAAGGCCATAGACAGCCTTATACGAAGTTAAACATTGTCAAAGTTCACGCCTAAAGCGTGAAAAACTCACTGGAGGTGACCAATTATGATGTTATTTAACGTAACAATGATGCCCCTTTACGCATCGAAAAAGGGTGTTGGTTCAACGAAAAACGGTCGCGATTCTGAGTCGAAACGTTTAGGTGCTAAGTTGGCTGATGGCCAATTCGCAAAAGCAGGAA
>SKGG01000064.1 GCA_007117565.1 Candidatus Izemoplasma sp.
ACTTCAATAAAACGTCGAGTGGCTTCTTGACCAGCACGATCGCTATCAAGGCACAATATCACTTCTTGTGTGATTGGTTGGAGGGCTTTAAGATGTTGTGGTGTTAATGCGGTGCCCATGATCGCGACACCTTCTTCGACGCCGGCTTGATAGGCCGCAATGACGTCCATAAACCCTTCAAAAACGACCACTCTTTTTGTTGCTTTAATGGCTTTTTGTGCGCGGTGAAAGTTATAGAGCACTTGATGTTTTTCAAAGGTGACGGTGGTGGGACTATTGATGTACTTTGCCTGTTGGTTCGACTGGACCGTCCGGCCACTAAAGCCTAAGACCTGTCCATGAACGTCGTGCAAAGGAAATATGATCCGTTGACGATAAAAATCATAGGGAGGGTCGCCAGGGTGCACAAGTGCGACATCGGTTAAATCGCTCAAGAGGTGTCCTTGAGCAATGAATGTTTGATAAAGTGCGTCGCGCTGTTTAGGCGCATAGCCAAGATCAAAATATTGAATCACGTGATCGCTTAAGCCACGATCCGTCAAATAACGTTTGGCTTCATGCCCTTCCTCGGTATGATTAAGCATGACTTTAAAAAACGTCATCGCTTCATGGTTTAGCTGAAAATAGGGTGCCCGTTTGTCTTCTTCACCTTGGGAAGGCACATTCAAGCCTAAACGTTGCGCGAGAAACTTGAGTGCATCTTGATGAGAGAGACCTTTGGTTTCTTTGACAAAGGTCAAGGCGTTTCCAGATGCCTTACAAGAGAAACAATGATAGACCTGTTTTTCTTCACTCACTGAAAAAGACGGCGTTTTCTCCTCGTGAAATGGGCATAAACCAAGATAGTTTTTACCCCGTTTTTCAAGAGCGGTGACGTCGTTAATAAGCTCAATAATATTGGTCTTCTTTAAGACTTCATCTAAAAACGTCGTAACAGGGGCCATAGTTCTCCTTAAAAGCGTGTCTTTTGATCAAAGTAGGCGTTAAGCTCAGAGATTGGCAAGGTGATTTGTTCCATCGTATCACGTTCACGGATTGTGACGGTCTGTTGTTCAAGAGATTGATCATCCACCGTGATGACAAAAGGGGTGCCAACCGCATCCTGTCGACGATAACGACGACCAATATTGCCCGCTTCATCATACGTGATGCGAAAGCGTTTGGCTAACTGGTCAGTCAGCTCAAGCGCGGCTTCACGGTGTTTTTTCTTCACAAGAGGAAAGACCGCAATTTGATAGGGCGCTAGGTAAGGATGGAGCTTTAAAACCACCCGTGTGTCATTTTCTCCGAGGGTCTCTTCGTGATAACCCTCGTTTAGCACCGCTAAAAATAAACGATCTAAGCCAAGCGATGGCTCAATAACATAGGGCAGATACTTTTCATTGGTTTGTGGGTCTTGGTAGGTCATGTCTTCTTGAGAATGTTCTTGGTGTTGTTTTAAATCATAATCTGTTCTAGACGCAATGCCCCAAAGCTCATCAAAGCCCCATGCAAAATGGTATTCAATGTCTGTCGTTGCATTCGAATAGTGAGACAACTTCTCTTGGGGATGATCGGCGAGAATAAGGTTGTCTGGATGAATGCCAACATCGACTAAGAATTGTTTAGATGCTGTTTTAAAATGCTCAAACCACGTCATCTCTGAGCCGGGCTCACAGAAAAATTCAAGTTCGAGTTGTTCAAACTCACGGGTCCGAAAGATAAAGTTTCCTGGCGTGATTTCATTGCGGAAACTTTTACCAATTTGCGCCACACCAAACGGAACTTTTTGACGTGTGGTGCGCTGGATGTTTTTAAAGTTCACAAAAATACCTTGGGCCGTTTCAGGTCTTAAATAGATTGCTTGTGCTTTTTCATCGACGACGCCAAGTTGTGTTTTAAACATCAAATCAAACTGGCGAATCGGGGTGTAATCAAACTTACCACATTTCGGACAAACAATACGGTGGGTTTGGATGTATTCCGTCATGGCTTCTTCACTCATGCCATCCGCATTTACGGAAGCGTCGTAGTGTTCGATTAAATGATCCGCGCGATGTCTTGATTTACAAGCTTTACAGTCGATCAATGGATCACTAAACCCCCCAATGTGTCCGCTGGCTTCCCAGGTTTTTGGGTTCATTAAAATCGCACTATCTAAGCCCACAACGTTTCGTTGTTCTTGAACAAAACGCTGCCACCAAGCGGCTTTTAAAGCATTTTTAAGTTCAACACCTAAGGGACCATAATCCCATGTGTTTGCTAAGCCTCCATAGATTTCACTGCCTTGATAAACAAAGCCATACGTTTTAGCAAAATTCGTGAGTTGTTCCATCGTGATTGTCATAGTGTCCTCCTATAGAAAGCTCAACAGTAGCGCCTTGGAATGGGCTTTAAAGTCGAGATGTTTTTGATATAACTGGCTGGTAACGTCTAAATATAGTCTTAAAGTATGGGGCTCAAGGTTTAAAGGGGTAAATTGCGAGACATCCGCGTAGTAAAGTTTACGAAAGTCTTCATACGTTTGTTTTTCTAAGGTTTTGATGCTTGGACGCTCCACAATTTCATATAGACTGAGATCAAACACACGGGCCGTGTCTTCACGACTGAAACCAAGTGCAAAGCCTAAGAACGCGAGCATTTTAAGTTCAAATAAAAGCGCGATTTGAGTCGGTTCAGCGTTGGCTTCTAAGGCTTTAAATGTTCGTTCTAAAAAGGTCAAAAGCTTCCCGAAATCATCGTCTTTAGTGACGTTTTGATAGATGATTTCCCCACACAAATGATGCACGGTAAGTTTGATTAAATCCTCTTTTGCTTGAGGGTAGTGCTCAAGGACATGTGCTTCTTTGATGGTGGGCAGTTTGCCTTGCGATAAGGTCACGTCGATGAGCAGCCCAGGATGTGCTAAGTGACGAAGCGGACTGTTCATTTTCTTCACACCACGAGCAAGCATGCTGATAAGGCCTTGATCGCTCAAACCATATAAAATGCGACTGTGATCTTGATAATCAATGGCTTTGATGATGTAAATTTTCATGGCTTTACTCAAGATATCCGAATTGCTTTAAATGGTGTTCTTTATTGCGCCAATCTTTAATGACTTTCACATGCAAATCAAGAAAGATTTTTTCACCCATCAATGCCAGAATATCTTCACGGGCTTGTGTACCTATCCGCTTTATCATGACGCCACCTTTACCAATAAGGATGCCTTTTTGGCTGTCACGTTCAACAATAATGGACGCATGAATGTTTAACACATTGGTGTACTTTTCATCAGGTTCAATATAATCCACCGTAACCATCACACTATGAGGAATCTCTTCTTGCGTCAACCGAAGAATTTTTTCGCGAATACGCTCAGAAATCATATGTTGTCTAGGAGAATCGGTTTTCATAGACGTCGGATAATAGGGTGGTCCTTCAGGTAAATACGCTTTTAAATCGTTGAGTAAGGTTTCAACAAAGGTGCCTTTTAAAGCACTGATTCCAACCACTAAATCAAAATCCACGACGTCTTTAAAGCGCTTAATGTAGCCTTCTAGACGCGGAATATCTTTCACTAAATCGGTTTTATTAATGACTAAGATCTTGGGTGTTTTAACGTGTTTAAGCGTGTCTAAAATCATAACATCGTTGTCATCGAAACGATCCGTCGCACTCACCATATACAACACCACATCCACGCTGTTCATAGTCGCCAGCGCATTTTTTGTCATGGTTGAACCTAAACGATGTTTACTTTGATGAATGCCTGGGGTGTCAATAAACACCATTTGTCCACCGTCATAATGATAAATACCGCGAATGGTATCGCGGGTCGTTTGTGGTTTCGCAGACGTAATCGATATTTTTTCCTTCATCACAGCGTTTAGCCATGTTGACTTCCCTACGTTGGGTTTCCCAACAATGGTGATGAAACCAGAGTGAAACACTATAAATCTTCCTCACTGAACGCCAAAGGTAAAAGTTCTTCGTTTTTTACGGTGGTGATGGTGTCCCCATGATGCATATGCACCAGCGCATCTTTAGGCATCAGTTCACTCAAGACTTGACGACACGCCCCGCATGGTGAGACTAAATGATCTTTGCTGGTGGTGATTAGAATTTCCTTGATGCTAGCTTTACGGTATCCTTGTGTGTACGCGGTAAAAAGCGCGGTCCGCTCGGCACAGTTCGTCAAGCCATACGATGCATTTTCGATGTTAACGCCTGTAATGATGGTCCCATCATCACATAATAAGGCAGCAGCCACGGGAAAATTAGAATACTTGACGTATGCTTTGTCAAGAACCGCTTGAGCCGCTTCTAATAGGGCTTTTTGCATGAGTCTCACCTCGTAAAATTTTGTTCATTAAGCAATGTATTTTGCCATTCAATCATACGGGCTTCATCGTCTTCACTGTCGTGCGTAAACCCGAGTGTATGTAAAAGACCATGAATGAGTAAAAAGGCAACTTCACGCTCGTAGGAATGGCCATACGCCTCAGCTTGCCTTTTAGCCACATCTAGGGCAATGATGACATCCCCTAACTCGTCTTCTTCATCCGAAGGAAATGTTAAGACATCCGTAGGACGATCAGCGTTTTTATACGTCAAATTATAGTCATGTATGGTGGCTTGATCCACCATCACCACACTCAAGATGCGTGATGAGTCAACGTTTAATCTATGATACGCATGAGCCACAAGTTTTTCTAAACGTGATAACGGAATTTCGTAAGACGTTTGGTTAATCAGATTTAGCATCATATCGCTCCAGAATCGTTTGAATTAAGGGGTGGCGAATGACATCAATACGCTCAAAACGAATCACTTGAATGTTCTCAAGATCGGCTAAAATGCGCGTGGCATGTATCAGACCGCTTTCCACTCTTGGTGGGAGATCGATTTGCGTTAAATCCCCTGTCACTACCATTTTTGAATGAAAACCTAAGCGCGTTAAAAACAGCTTCATTTGACCAATCGTCGTGTTTTGGGCCTCATCTAAGATGACATACGCATCGTCAAGGGTGCGACCACGCATATAGGCTAAGGGCGCAATCTCAATGATGTTCCGTTCAATCATCTCTTCGACTTGTTTACGGCCAAGTACTTCATAAAGCGCATCGTAAAGAGGTCTTAAATAGGGGTCGATTTTTTCTTTTAAATCCCCTGGTAAAAAACCTAAGTTTTCACCAGCTTCAACCGCAGGGCGCGTTAAAATGATTTTTTTAATCCGTCCTTGTTTTAAAAGGCTAACCGCATGAATGACGGCGATGTATGTTTTACCCGTCCCTGCTGGACCGATAGAAAACACCAAAGGATGTTTTTCAATGGCTTTAAGATAAGCTTTTTGTGCGAGCGTTTTAGCAAAAATGGGTTTCCCTGTTAACGTTCTTGTGATTTCAATACGCTGCGTAAAGTGTTCAATGAGCCGATCGCGATCAATCTTTGGTGTCATATTCGCAACATAAAGAATTTCCCGTTCTCCTAACGGCACGTGTTGATTTGCCATAGCAAGCAAAATATCGAGCGTTTGTTCAATGCGCTCGATGAGGGTTTGATCTTTGCTGTTAACGTAAATGGCCTCACCATCGGTTGATATGGTGGTATTAA
>SKGG01000046.1 GCA_007117565.1 Candidatus Izemoplasma sp.
GCTTGCGATGCACTTGCATCAACGTTACGCCACACCCCTTCAAAGTTATCATCACGCGATGATCCCCAGTGCGCTTAATGTCAAACGTGTAACGAAGGTACGCAAAGTACATGATCATCCTAGCATCAACGCGATTTTTAACCAACGACCCACCCGTCCTATTGACGTTTTCAAAGACGACGCCAAGACACTTAAAACCGCCCTTAAAGAAGGGCTGGTTGTGATTGAAACAGCGTTAGAAGAGGCGGTTAAGCGTCCACAAGAAACCATCTTAAAACTCATCCAAGACCTCCCCGTAAGAGGCCAAAAACAAGCCGACATCCTGCGCCTATTAAGACAATACCCAGAAGGGTTATCTAAAAAGACGACGCTCAGCTTAACAGAGGCCTCATCTGCCACTGTGAAACGGCTCGTGGACCAAGGCATATTAGAAGAAACAAAACAAGCTTTATCGTTTGAAGCGTCCATGCCTCAAACGACAAATGATTCATCTTTGAATCACGCTCAAACTACGCAAAAGAATCGCATGATTGAGGGCTTATCTAAGCGTCAATCGGGGTGGCTCAAAGGACGTATTGAAGACGACATCGAGGTCGTGATTCAAACCATTGAAGCGCTGCTTCATCATCAAAAAAACGTCCTAATCTTAGTCCCTGATGTGCTTCAAGTGAGCCCACTTTATGATCAGTTAAGCGCACGCTTAACAGTGCCCTTGGGGATGTTTTCAAGTCTTCAAACGTCGGCGTTACAACGCCATCATTGGCACGCCATTAAAGAAGGCAATATCCGCTGTGTGATCGGCACAAGAATGGCCATTTTTGCGCCATTAGAGCCCATCGATGTAGTGGTAATGTGTGACGCCCATGCGCCTCATTATCACCAAGAAGAGACACCCCGTTACGATGTTTTTGAAATCACACAGTGGCTCCATAAAGAACATCACATCCCAACCCTTTATGTTTCACCCACACCGCCCTTAAGTATTTGGTACGCCATAAAAACTAAGACGATGTTTCACGCTTCGCTAAAGACACCTAAGAAACCACTAAACTATCGCGTAATCGATCAAAAAGCGCATCTATTAAAGAGTCCCTCGATGATCACGCCACCCTTATTCGAGGCGATTGAGAAGACACTGTCGCTTAAGCACCAAGTAGTGTTACTTAAAAACCGTAAAGGGTATGCGACCAGCCAAGTCTGTCAAGCGTGTGGGCATGTGGTGCGCTGTGACGCGTGCGATTTACCGATGACGGTGTATCAAGAAAGTGACCAACTCATCTGTCATCAATGTCATCAACACGCACCCTTAACAAAAGCGTGTCCACGCTGTGAAGCCCCTATGCGTCATCTAGGCAGCGGCACCGAGCAACTTGAAGGCCTTCTAAAGGAACACTTTCCTAAGGCGCACATTCGCCTCCTTGATCACACGCATGTAAGCCGTGTGCCTGCAAGAAAAGAGGCTCAAAAATTGTTGCCCCAAGCCGACATCATCATCGGCACCCAAATGTTGGCTTCAAGTTTTCGTTTTCCTAAAGCCACCCTGCTTGGCATCGTCGACGCCGATGAACTCTTTGGTGCGCCGACGTTTGACCCGTCCTTCGATGCGTTACAGTTGTTGCGTCAACTCACCCTTCAAAGTGGTGAAGCGCTTGAGGTAATGATTCAAACCTATCAACCCACACACCCGGTCATTGAGGCGTTTATCAACGACCAAGACGAAGCCTATTATGACGCTACGTTAGCGCTCCGTCAGACGATGCAGTGGCCCCCATTTGTGGATTTAACCGTGCTTACTTTAGCGGATTCGAATGAAGACACCGCCTATCAAAAAACGTTACACCTTAAACATTATTTAACCAAAGCCTGTCGCGATCATGTGACCATACTCGGTCCCACGAGGCATCCTTTTTATAAACGGGAGCATGCTTACCGTTATCAGTTGAACTTAAAAGCCGAAAATTTAGAACCTTATCAAGCCTCCATCGCCCGTGCTGTCAAAGTCTTTGCGCCACGCGTCAGCGTGACGCATCATCGTTAGGAGAATGTCTATGCGTATAGTGTTTATGGGCACCCCAGCCTTTGGTTTGCCGACTTTAACCATGTTGCACGACCAAGGGCACACGTTGATGGTTGTTTCTCAACCCGATAAACCGGTGGGTCGTAAAAAAACCGTGACCCCCACGCCAGTGGCGACGTGTGCATTAGTGCTTGGGCTTAACCTTAAGCAACCCATTAAAATTGGGGATCTTTATGAAGAACTAAAAGCGTTCGAACCTGAGCTGTTGATTACGGCGGCTTATGGGCAGTACGTGCCAACGAAAATTTTAGCATTGCCAAGCATCGATGCGATCAACTTGCATGCGTCTTTACTTCCTAGACATCGCGGCGGTGCGCCGATTCAACGGGCCATCTTAGAAGGCGATCAAGAAACGGGCATTTCGGTGATGCGTATGCGTAAGCAACTTGACGCAGGGGAAGTCTTTCATCAAGTCAGACTCCCGATTTTAAACACAGATACCTCTGAAAGTCTTTTTGAAAAACTCTCAGAGCTCGCCCCGCAAGCACTGCTTGAAGCTTGGTTTATGGTGGTCGATGGGCACGAGCCTACCCCTCAAGATGATCGTTATGCGACGCTCGCCCCGAATTTAAGTCGTGAAGAAGAAGTGCTTGATTTTCATCAAGGAGCGGATCGTGTGGATTGTCATATACGAGCGTTTTACCCGAATCCAGCGACCTACACGCTTTTTGAAGGCAAACGTTTTAAAGTCTATCAAGCGTGTCCTTTAAAAACGCACTATGAGGCCACCCCAGGCACTATCGTGGCCCTCACAGAAGAAGGCCTCGTGGTGGCTTGTTTAGAAGGCAGCCTTGAGCTGTTAGACGTTCAACTTGAAGGCAAAAAACGCATGAGTGCGAACGCGTTTAAGCAAGGGACCCAAACAGAAGCGCTCTTGGGCGTGGTTCTTGGGGGTTCGTCTTAAGGAAAGAATTTATACTATGTGTTACAAACGTCTTTGAGCATGCTATAATATTACCTAGCCAATTTTTGAGGTGAAATGATGAAACCAAGAAGCTTATTTAATCGTGATGAAATGTTAAAAATGAACGTGAAAACCTTAGAAGAACGTGGTGTCAGTGTCGAAGACATTGCGGAAGTGGCCTACCAACAACAAGCGAAATGGACGAAAGACATCTCAATGAAAACGTGCATTGATTCGGTTGAAAAAATACTTTCTTTAAGAGACACCTTTCATATTTTACAGCTGGGTGCTGAAATCGACCGTTTAACCGAAGAAAACCAAATTCGTGAACCGTTACGCGAAATTCTTAACAGTGATTTAGGGATGTTTGGCATTGATGAACTGTTTGGGCTTGAGCTTGCGGGCATGTATGGGACCATTGGGAAAACCAACTTTGGTGACATTGACGTGAATAAACCACTGATCGTCGGTCGCTTGAACGCCGACGGCAAACAAGAAAAAACGATGTGCCATACTTTTTTAGATGACATTGTCGGTGCGATTGCCGCCGCCGCTAGCACACGTGTAGCTCAAATAACGAATGAAAATGAAGCGTTACGCGAACCTGGATACAAACACATACAATTTAAATTCGACGAGTAGTGAGGGTGCCTTATGGCCAAAGAACGAAAAAGTCTCGAAGACTTTTTTGAAAAAACCGATCAAGACCCTGAAGCACTCGAAACCTATGTAGAGAGTCTTGGGGATGAAACTGATCCGAATAAAGAAACCCGCATCGACAAATTGGCGATCGTTTTTTCGCAAACCCTAAAACGACTCAAATTCACCTCGAAAAGTGATCGCACTAAACCTAAATCAGGCTCGAGAAGACGCCTAGAACTCTATTTTAAACGCATAATTAAACGGCTCACCGATTACTTTAACTTAGAATCTGGTGTCGATATCCTAGATGAAAAAAGTGTTCTATATAGACGGAACCGTGTCATCAAGAACATCATCCGTGTGACCAACGTCGTGTTCTTCATCTTTACCGTCATCGGTTCACAAACGCCAAACTACATCGTGATTGCCGGGTTTGGGTTGGTGATGTTCACGATCAACACCACGTTAAAACGGATCATCAATGAAGAGCCCAGGACGCTGCTTAAACAACAAATGGCGATGTATATCGCATCCGTTTACATCATTTTGGCGTCGTTTGGTGTATATATTAAACTACGCGTAGGTGCCGGAACGCTTGAAATTGGTGGCGATGAGACGATGTTTAATCTCTTCTCGATCACCCAAGCAGGGTATGTTTTGATTTACTTCTCGCTGGTGGTGGTGGCCCTTTATCAAGATGCGAACCTACTGCGTTTCTTATTTAAATGGGTGTTAGTCTTGATGACGGTCATTCACATCATCATCATGTATCCACTTTATCTTTATGCGACGTCACTTGAAGATCTTTATACGTTCTTGTGGCTAACCAACCGTGAAGTCACGATTGATATTTTCTTAAGAACGCTGGTCCTCATTATCTTTAACATTGCACTTTATTCATCCGTGGCAATCGGTGAGATGATGAACACCAAACGAAAAGAAGAACTCATCAAGCGTCGTGACATGGAAGCGGATTTTAAAGCTGTCGTAGGCGATGTCTTTGACGTCATTGGTGTTTTTAACAGTGAATCACACAGCGCTAAAGACGCGATGCATTCAGCGACACGAGTCGCAGAGATTGCTTCACGTTTAGGCAACGTGTTGGGCCTTTCACCCAACGTGTGCACGGAGATTTATGAGTACTCAAAAATCCATGTGGACAGAACAGAAGACCTTTCGATTGAAGATTACGATGAAAAAGAGGTGCTTACCGAAAAAGACTATCAAATTATTCGGGATAAAACCATCCTTGGTTCAGTGATTATCAAACGACTCCAACTCAATCAAAAAAGCGAAGACATTGTCCGCGCGCATTTTGAAAAAACGGCGGATAAAGCGTTTAGTGAAAAGATGAAACAGATTCAGCGTTCACAAGAAGGCCAAATCATTTTATTGTCTGAAATCTATGAGATTTTAAGACAACCCAGAAACTATAAAACAGCCCTCACGCACAAGCGTGCGCTCGAATTGTTACAACTCGAGTTCAAAGGGTATTTTGAACCCTATATTTTAGACCGTTTCATTCGTTACAGCACCGAGTTTGAAGATTATTATTTGCGTTATTCCCAAAAACTAAATGCAGCTAAACCGACACCAACACCATCGACATGATGGTGTTTTTTTTCGCCATGATTTCGTCTACTAACTAAAACCGTAAAAAACCGTAAAAAAATCACTTTGAGGGGTTGATTTGTCATTTTAGAGGCGTATAATGGAGGTGAATATAAAAGCGTTTACATCGTCTAATAAAGACAACCCCATAAGAAAGAAGGACAACCCAACTATGAAAACCGTGGTCATTGGTGTGATCGGTGCAGATGTGCATGCGGTAGGCAATAAAATCATTCATCATGTCCTTGAAGAAGCC
>SKGG01000059.1 GCA_007117565.1 Candidatus Izemoplasma sp.
TACCCGTGCATTTTCAGAAGCTTACCGCGATGGAAAACATGCGTTTCTTTCAAAATCTCTATCAAAAACAAGTACCTATTGAACCACTGTTAGAGCGCGTGGGGCTCTTAGAAGATAAAGACACGTTGGTGGGGTCTTTTTCTAAAGGCATGAAGATGCGTTTAAACTTTGTCAGAGCCATGTTGAACGATCCTAAGGTGCTCTTTTTAGATGAAGTGACCAATGGGCTGGATCCGACCAATGCGCGCATCTTAAAGGATATGATTCAAGAGTTTAAAGAAGCGGGTGGTACGGTCTTACTCACGACGCATCTTATGCATGACGTCGAAGCGTTGTGTGATCGTGTGGCGTTTATTAAAGATGGGGAGATTGTTGAAACCGCCACGCCAAGAGCACTCAAACTTAAATACGGTGAGCGTCGTGTGACCGTCGAACATTACCTTAATGGTCGTACCGCCAAAGCAAACTTTGAGCTCGACGGCATCGGCGATAATCCGAAGTTTTTAGAACTGTTAAAAACGCAGAAAATTGAAACCATTCATACAGGTGAAACCTCACTTGAAGAGATTTTTATTCAGATCACTGGGCGTGATCTTCGTGGCTAAAACACGTTGGTTTTTTATCCAAGAAGTCACGCGCTTAGTTAAATATAAGATTATCCAAATATCGTTTTTACTCGCGCTTATGTGGTGTGGCATCTTATGGCTGGTAGGTTCAGAAGGCGCGCAAACGTTTCTACCTTTATTCTTGTTTATCGATGCGTCTGTGATGAGTTTGATGATGATTGGCGCCATTCTCTTTTATGAGCGTCAAGAGAACACTTTAAAACCACTGCTCGTTACCCCGATTTCGGTGACCCATGTGATTGTGATTCGTTTGTTCTTAGGGGTCTTGATTGCGCTACAATCGATGCTGATTTTAGGTCTCTTTTCACGTTTTGTTTTGGACGTCCAGATTGCGCTTTGGTGGTGGGTGTTTGTGGTCAGTGTGATTGCCTTTGCGCATTCAGTGATTGGCTTTTCTTTAACCCTTAAAGTGAAGGATTTTAATGCTTTATTGATGAGCATTGTGTTCTTTATGTTTGTCTTTGGCTTTCCGACCATCTTTTTTGCCTTAGGTGTCATCAGTGATACGTTTGAACCTTTCTTGTTTCTCTCACCGACGCATGGGGCGTTTATTCTCATTGAACACGGCATGACGCAAGCAGTCAGTTTATGGCAGTTACTTTTAGCCCTCGCCTATCTCGTCGTCGTGAGTGTGGGGTTATTAAAGTATTGGATTATCCCAAATTATGCCTTACTGGGGGTGAAAGAATGAGTCATCGCTATTTAAGATTACTCAAGTATGAATTTAAACACATCACACGTGATCACATGACGATTGTCTTTCTAGTGTATCCCCTGTTGATTTTGTTGTTAGGGAGTTATGTGCTGCCGTTAATTTTAGAAGAGTTCGGCGGGGGTCAACCGGGTCAGTATGTGGCTTCCTTGGTGGTCATCTTAATCCTCGGTTCTTTAGCGCCTTTTATCGGCGGGGCGATGTTTGGCTTTTTGATGCTTGATCATCAAGATGAAAACACCTTAGATTCGTTACGCGTGACACCGATGTCTTTAAAAGGATATTTAGGGTTTAAGGCCATTTATACGTATCTTTTAGCGGTTTTGTCGGGCGTGGTGGTTCTTTATGGCGTGAAAGTTTTAAGTGGGGACGGCTACACGGTGATGGGGATGAATGTGCTTGACGGCTTTACCTTCACAAATGTCTTCTTATACGCCGTGGTCGCAGGACTTTTAGCGCCCATCTTTGGCTTCTTGTTAGCGTCACTGGGTAAAAATAAGATTGAAGGGTTTGCCTATATGAAAACACTAGGCATCTTTGCGATTTTACCGGCGATGTTGGCTTGGGAAGTGATGCAAGATGCACGTCAGTATTTTTTAGGTTTTATGCCGACGTTCTGGCCTTTAAAAGCACTCATGATGGATGCAGGATTGTTAGAAAATGACGCGAACTTACCCTTTGCGCTGTATTTGATTATAGGGTTGCTGTATGGTCTTGGCTTACTCTTTTTCTTAAGTCGCTTGTTTTATAAGAAAGTGCAACAATAAAGGCGTTTAGGCGCCTTTTTTGTTGTTTTAAACGGACTTAAAATAACCGCGTAAGAGTCAAGGATTCATGCTATAATGGGGATGGAGTTGATGGTATGCAATCTTTAAAAGCGCTCTATAAAATCGGCCATGGACCTTCGAGCTCTCACACGATGGGTCCGAAAATTGCGGCCGAGCGATTTCTTGAGCGTTATCCTGATCATCAGTATGAAGTGGTTCTTTATGGGTCCTTGTCTTTAACCGGTAAAGGCCATTTAACCGATTGGATCATTGAACAAACCTTACCAGGGGTAAAAGTGCGTTTTAGTTCTGATTTTTTACCAGCCCATCCCAATGCGCTGGATTTTATCAGTTATAAAGATCATCAACAAGTGGGCTTTATGCGTGTGTATAGTGTGGGTGGGGGCGACATTGTCATTGAAGGTGAAACCGCCAACGAATCAGCCTTTATTTACTCGCATCGCTCCTTTAAAGAGATTAAAGCTTACTGTGAGGCTGAAAAACTGAATTTATACCAATACGTCAAACGCTTTGAAGGCGATGATATTGATGGCTTTTTACACACCATTTGGCGCGCCATGAAAGCCAGTATTGAACGTGGGTTATCCAACGAAGGTGTGTTACCCGGCCGTTTGAAAGTTAAACGGAAAGCGCCCGATTTAATTAATAAAAAAATGAAAAACGAAGTGCAAGAGATTCGTGAATCACGTCTTGTAAGTGCGTACGCCTTTGCGGTGAATGAAGAAAACGCTGCGGGCGGTGTCATTGTGACCGCGCCGACGTGTGGGGCGTCAGGCACGATGCCAGCGGTGCTTTATTACATGCAAGAGCGGCATCATTTTAGTGACCAAAAGATTGTTGAAGCACTGGCTGTTGCTGGCATCATCGGCAACCTCATCAAACATAACGCTTCAATCAGTGGCGCTGAAGCGGGCTGCCAAGCGGAAGTGGGCAGTGCGTGTTCAATGGCCGCAGCGGCGCACGCACAGTTATTTAAGTTGTCACTTGATCAAATAGAATACGCCGCAGAAATTGCCCTTGAACATCATTTAGGCTTAACCTGTGACCCCATTGGAGGTTACGTCCAAATTCCTTGTATTGAGCGCAACGCCGTAGCAGCAATGCGTGCGATTCATGCGTGTGGTCTGGCTTACTTTTTAAGTGATTCAAGAAAGATTGATTTAGATACGATCATTCAAACGATGTATGAAACAGGCAAAGACATGCCTGCAAATTACCGTGAAACCAGCTGTGGTGGGTTAGCGATTTACTACCAAGACAAAGAAATCACAAAGGAGTAATCGATGGAAAAACACCGCGTAGAGTTTGTAGATTTAACGCATGATGGGAAAGGTGTATGTAAACTGGATGGCTATCCGGTTTTTGTCGATTACGCTTTAAAAGGAGAAGTCGCGGATATCGTCATCACCAAACGTCGCAAAACCTTTGGCTTTGGTCGTTTGGTTGACGTCATCGAGCCCTCGCCTTTTCGTAAAGAACCCTTATGTGAATACTATGAGCTTTGTGGTGGTTGTCAGATCATGCATATGCATTATCAAACACAACTGGATTTTAAACAGTACCGGACTCAGGAAACACTCAAGCGCATCGGTGGTTTAGACGTCACGGTAAAAGCACCTTTAGCGATGAAAAACCCTTTTTATTATCGTCATAAAGTGGTGGTGTTCTTTTCGCAAAAAGGGAAAACCATTCGCGCTGGGTTTCATAAAGCATCGAGTCATGAAGTGGTGGACATTAAAAAATGTGTGATCAGTCAAAAACGCCTATTTGATGTGGTCAAAATCCTTAAAGCTCTCGCACAAGAAGGGTTGATTCACGTTCATGAAGAACATCAGCCGGCGTTTTTAAAAGCAGCGATGATACGGTTGTCTAAAGCCGATCAAAGTCTTTCGCTTACCCTCATTACCCATCATCAAAAATGGCCACAAAAGAAAGCCTTTGTGGAAGCGATGACGAATCGTTGTCCTGAGATAAAGACCTTAGTTTGGAATATTCAACCCAAAGATAAAGGCCCTCATCTCGGACCAAAAAGCCATGTCTTATACGGGGAAGATGTGCTTTATGAAACCTTAGGAACCATCCAATATCGTTTAACGCATGACGCATTTTTCCAAGTCAACCCTGAGCAAATGGATGCGATTTTAGATAGTATTTTGACGCACGCCGATTTAAAAGAAACAGATCGGGTGTTGGATGCTTATTGTGGGTTAGGCGCCATCGGACTTAACCTTGCGCACAAAGTCCATTCAGTGCTAGGTGTAGACATTACCAAAGCGGCGATTGATAACGCTAAAAAAGCTGCGAAAGAGGCAGGCATCACACACGCTAAGTTCTTATGTGGCTCGGTCGAAACGGTGATGGCTAAAGCACGAGGCGCCTTTGATGTGGTGGTCTTAGACCCACCACGAAAAGGCGCAGATGAACGTTTCTTAGAACAATTGGTGGCGCTGAATCCTCGCTTAGTCATCTATGTTTCGTGTAATGTAGCCACTTTAGCCCGCGATCTGAAATACTTAGTGAGTGAAGGGTATCAGATCTCGTATGTTCAACCGGTCGATATGTTTGCGCAAACGGCACACATTGAAACGGTCACCATACTCTCTTTAAATAACGATTAATGATAAATATAAAAGAAGAAGCATCTAACCTCTAAAATGACGGTTAGATGCTTCTATTTTACACTGATAAATACAGGGTGATCAGGGTTGATATGACTGCAGTCTTGGCTCGGTTTTTAACCATGCATCCCTTAATGCAAAAGCTCTTTGGCTAGGATTGCATAAAATGGGTCTTTCGCATCACGTTCTTTCCAAGGTGTATGCCTACAATTTCTAAGCGTATAGAAGTTCGGTATCTTTATGACTTTTTCAAGGGAAGCTTTGATCGCGTAATCAGGATGTGGATCTTGGTCGCCATGTATCGCGATAACCTCACAGGTAATGTTTTGTCCCATGGCCATCATCTCACCGCGTTTTCGCATCGCGAACGCTCCTTGCCAGATAGAAGCGAACACTTCAAATGAATAATATTCATCATCAAAAGGTAACTCAAGGGGATTATGGGAATCGATTTTATCCATGAGACGACCATATTGTCGGAACACATCATCCATACCTTCTTTTTTAGGGTTTGTAAAATGTTTACGCAATCTTGTTAGTTCTAATGCCTCTTTTTGTGTCAGTTTGCTCTCACGCTTTTTCCGTAGGTCGTCTAGATGTAAGTCTTCTAGCATGCCGCTTGAAACGAGAATCAGTTTTTTTACTTTTTCTGGATAACTTGCAGCA
>SKGG01000096.1 GCA_007117565.1 Candidatus Izemoplasma sp.
ATATAAGTCAAATTGGTGTTAAGCGTTTTACCCATAAGCAGTTCGTTGCCGACGCTGATGATGGTACTGTTCATAATGAGGCCTCCTTAAAGGACGAAAAAGGGCCGAAGCCCTTTTATTGATATTGCCAGAACGTGAATAGAAATGCGAAGACAAAGCCCGCGATAAACATCGCAAGAATCAATCGATGAATCCACCAATCGATGGTCGCTTTCTCGTCGATTTGTTTGAGTTTCATCACGAGTGTGAGCCCCAGCCAAATCAAAATAAATAATAGGACCGAGATAAAAATACTGTTCGCAAGAAAACTGATGGTAAATTGCAAGATAAGCCCATAAAGATTGGTTGTTTCAAATGGACTGATGCCGTATAAATCAAGCGATCCACTGATCAGTAATAGGGCTAAAACGGGTTTATAAAACTCAAAGAGCCCACCGCGTTTGGTGGAAAAAATCTTCGCTTGCATCGCCACGCGTTGACGCATGTAACGATAGACAAACGCGAGATAAAAACTACTAACAAAGAGCCCCACAGCGATTTGAATGTAGGATAACATCGTTAAACGTTAAAGCGGAACAAGAGGATGTCCCCATCTTGCACCACGTATTGTTTTCCTTCTGAACGCATTTTTCCACGCTCTTTTGAAGCTTGCAAGGTGCCCGCTTCAATAAAATCGTCGTAAGCGATGGTTTCAGCACGAATGAAACCACGTTCAAAATCACTATGAATCACGCCAGCACATTGGGGGGCTCGCATGCCTGCTTGGAACGTCCAAGCGCGCACTTCTTTTTCGCCAGCGGTAAAAAACGTTTTTAAGTTGAGCATCGTATAGGCGTTTTGAATCAAGGTATCAAGACCCGATTGTGTCACACC
This sequence comes from Candidatus Izemoplasma sp., assembly GCA_007117565.1. The sequence continues at coordinate 874 of SKGG01000096.1, forward strand.
CATCGATTCAAGCATTTCTTGACGGTCCTCTTCTTCGAGCGTGGATAGTTCACTTTCAATCTTCGCACTGATCGTCATCACTTGTGCGTTTTGTTCTAACGCATACGCAAAGACTTTCTCGGCATGTTCTGAAAGGGAACCCGTTAACCAATCGTCTTCACTGATGTTACAGACATAAAGCATCGGTTTGAGCGTCAAAAACCCATAACTGCGAATCACTTTTTCTTCGTCCACAGAAAGTTTTAATGAACGAATCGGTTGATCGTCTAACAACGTTTTATGAATCATCGTCAACAAACGGTATTCTTTATTGATCGTATCATCGACTTTTAACTGGGCTTTCTTCTCAATTTTAGGCAATCGTTTTAAGACTGTGTCTAAATCCGCAAAGATCAATTCTAAATTGATGGTTTCAATGTCACGGATGGGGTCAATGGACCCATCCACGTGCGTCACATTACTATCTTCAAAACAGCGAACCACATGCATGATCGCATCCACCGCACGAATGTGAGAAAGAAACTGATTGCCCAGCCCCTCCCCTTCATGTGCCCCTTTAACAAGGCCTGCAATGTCGGTAAACTCGAAGGTGGTTGGCACCACCGAACGAGGGTTCACTCTAGAAGCAATGGCTTCCAACCGCCCATCTGGTACAAGCACGGTGCCCACGTTAGGTTCGATGGTCGCAAAGGGATAATTCGCAGCCAGCGCCCCCGCTTTTGTGATGGCGTTGAAAAGCGTTGACTTCCCGACATTCGGCAAGCCAACAATTCCGGCAGTTAAAGCCATAAAAAACACTCCTTATGTTTATGCGTCGATCTCGTAAGTCACCACATAGTCTAATGATTTATGTTTGGGGGCATCGTCTAAACGGTCTAAACTAAAGCGACGTTTATCGTCGTTTAAGCCCACTTCAAAATGTTGCATTGCGACACCCATGTTTAACATTTCAACGTCAATATCTTTATGTTTAAAATCGGGGGTTCTGTGTAAGTAGAAATGGCATTTTTGCCCATCGACAATCACGCGCCATGGTTGTTTGTTGAGCGCTGAGGGCGCTAAACGGACCAGCTCTAAATAATCATAAAACGGATGTTTTTGCGCTTGGTCATCACGGATTGGGGTGTCGATGTTGCCGTTGAAAAACTTGGATGAGAAGGTTTCTCTCGTGTGCGCTTCTTGGCGGTTTCGTAAAAATTTTTCACGCCACGATACTTTAGCAGGGTAACCCACAGGCGACACGGAAGGCACCACATCACCTTTACGCGCAAAGCCTTTTAGATCGCTGCGCTGGAAGTCGCCACCGAGCCATACGTTACCAAACCCACGTTTTGAGAGTTCTAAAAGCACCGCTTGGAAAATATAGCCATAATCAATCAGACCTTCAAAGGTGTTTTTGGTCGAGCCTGCAATAAAGGCTGGGGCGTTTTTAATGTAACCATACATGCCGACAATTTTTGATTCAGGCCCTTTTTCTTCGTTCAAGTTCAGTAGGTATAAGCGAATGGTGTTGCCAAAGGGGCCTTTGACTTGTTCGTACTGCTTAAGCAGTTTTTTGATGCTGGCTTGGTCTTCAAGCGTCAGTTCTTTCTTTTGGAATGAGCGGATGGAACGGCGTTTCAAAATCACTTGTTTCATATGATCCTCCTTATTGATCGTCTGGATGTACACGTAATGCGACATAGCTTGTGGTGCGTCGTTCATTGTTGCGAATGTATTCTAAAGCCACTTCATCACCCACCGATGAATTGAGGATGGCTTCACGCAAATCGTTAAAGTTTAAGATGGGAATAAACTCATCCCATTCTTGGAGTTTATAGCCGACAATGACGTCGCCATTTCGGAGTCCTGCGGCTTGTGCAGCCCCACCGTTTTGTACGGTGACACACACACCAAACGCTTGACCACATTCACTCTCTTGAGGATTGGAAGTCACGCCTAAGAAAGGTCTGATGACTTCGCCGTGTTCAATCAAATCACGGGCGATTCTAAGGGCGGTATTTGAAGGAATCGCAAAGCCAATGTTGGTCGCGACGTTGTTGACGATTTTCATGTTATTGATGCCGATGACTTCGCCGTTAATGTTAAATAGAGCACCCCCACTGTTTCCGGGGCTAATTGACGCATCGTGTTGAATAAAGGGCACTTCTAAAGGACTGTTGGGCACAAAGCGAGCCGTCCCACTGACCACTCCCATCGTGAGGGTTCCAAAATAAGAAAACCCTAGAGGGTTGCCAATCGCAAAGACAAACTGTCCGACACGCGTTTGGTAACTATCCGCAAACGGCGCCACTGGGAAATTTTGATCGGATTCAAAACGAATCACCGCAATATCGGTGATCGCATCGGCCCCAAGAATCTCGGTTTGACGGGCTGGGATGGTAAACAGTAAACCGTTTCGTTCATAGACAATTTCCACACTCGACGCGCGGTTCACGACGTGTTCGTTCGTAATCACATAATAATGGTTGCCGTCGCGATGATAGATGACCCCTGAGGCCGTCCCGCCCATCGCGAGCACGTTGCCCTGGGTGCGAATGCCAATGACGCTTTGGCCCACTTGTTCGACCATCGCTTCTAAGGCTTCTTGGAAAGAGGCTAAATCAAACTCAACACGTTGAAACGCTTCAGGCGTGAGTTCTTCAATGATCGCAATCAGTTCACTTTCGGTAAAGACACTCACATCGATGTTGCGTTGAGGTGGACCAGACTGTTCGCGAATGTCTTCAATGACCGCACACGCACTGAGTGCGAATACCATCAAAAAGGTCAAAATAAATAAGATCCCTTTACGCATTAAGTTCCCTCCTCTAAAGAGAATAGTGTGCGTGCGTTGTGGGTAGTTTTATGTTGAATCGTTTCAATCGAGACGTCTTTAATCTGTGCAATACACTCAGCAATTAAGGGGATAAAATGGGCACCATTGGTTTTACCTCGGTGAGGATGCGGCGCTAAATAGGGCGCATCGGTTTCTAACAACAACCGTTCCATTGGGACGTCTTTGGCCACCAATTTAGGTATTTTTGCGTTTTTAAAAGTGACGGGGCCACCTAAACCAATGTGCATGCCGAGGTCTAAAAACTGTGTCATCATTTCGTGAGAGCCACTATAACAATGCATGACACCCTTTAAAGGGGCGTAGGGTTTCAGAGTTTCATAAGTGACTTGTGTGCCTTCACGCATGTGAATAATGATTGGAAGCTGATGGGTTTGAGCCAGTTCAATTTGACGTTTCATGGAGAGGATTTGGGCATCTAACGTGTCTTTTTCCCAGTATAAGTCAATGCCAAACTCACCCACAGCTTTGACTTTAGGATGCTTTAAATACGTTTGAAGTGTGTCATAATCTTCCTCTTTTAACGTATGCGCAATGGTCGGATGATAGCCCACCGCCGCATAGACAAAGGGATAGCGCTCTGCCAGTTTAATCGCATCTTCGTTGGTTTGGTGATCGAAGCCAATGACTAAAAACGTTTTGACATCCACGTCAAAAGCGCGTTCGATTAAACGCGGCAGGTCTTTCATTAACTGGGGATTATTCCAGTGAATGTGCGTGTCTATAAACACAACATCACCTCGCGATATATTATAACGCTTTTAGACAAAAAATGCACCTTATCTAGATTAAAAAAGGGAGTCTTTCGACTCCCTTAAATAAGGTCTTAGTTTAAAACTTCTGCGACGACGCCCGCACCTACGGTACGACCACCTTCACGGATGGAGAATTTGGTACCTTGTTCTAAAGCGATTGGGTGAATAAGCTCAACGAGCATTTCAACGTTGTCGCCTGGCATAACCATTTCTACGCCTTCAGGTAACTCAATGACGCCAGTCACGTCAGTGGTACGGAAGTAGAATTGTGGACGGTAATTTGAGAAGAATGCGGTATGACGGCCACCCTCTTCTTTACTTAAAACGTACACTTCGCCACGGAATTTGGTTTTAGGGTTGATGGTGCCTGGTTTCGCGATAACTTGTCCACGTTGGATGTCATCACGAGTCACCCCACGAAGGAGTGCCCCAATGTTGTCGCCCGCTTCTGCTCTGTCTAAGAGTTTACGGAACATTTCAACACCGGTAACGACGGTTTTACGAGTCGCTTTAATCCCGACGATTTCAACTTCGTCTTGGACTTTAACGGTACCACGGTCGACACGGCCCGTTGCAACGGTTCCACGACCAGTGATTGAGAAGACGTCCTCCACTGGCATGAGGAATGGTTTGTCGGTTTCACGGACAGGATCGTCGATGTAAGAATCAACCGCTGCCATAAGTTCAACGATGTTTTCTTCATACGCTTCATCGCCTTCTAACGCTTTAAGCGCTGAACCGCGGATGACAGGAATGTCGTCACCTGGGAAGTCGTACTCACTTAAGAGTTCACGAATTTCCATTTCAACGAGCTCTAAAAGCTCTTCGTCGTCAACCATATCCACTTTGTTCATGA
>SKGG01000102.1 GCA_007117565.1 Candidatus Izemoplasma sp.
GAGGCTGAGGCTTCGTGAAAATCATCACCCTTTGGCACGCTCGTTTGACGTTGAGCATTGTGATGACCTTTTTTGTGATACCCATCACTTTTGCGCTTTCTTATGCGTTTGAACACTTAGTCGTATTTACACCATTGCGCGTACTTTTAGTGGGCAGTGTCGCGATGCTCATCCTTGGACTCATCTTTGGTGCCATTTTGTATGGACGCTACGCAGTGTGGTCTAAACAATTAAAACTGAATTACCGTAAGGAATACGCATGGACCTTTTTAATTACAGGTTTTGGACTGGTAGGTACGTTTTTAATGCTAGATGCATTTCTGCCAGTGACAGACTACTTTTTATTCATTATCATCCCTTTAGTCATCATTTTTTACTACGGACTTTATCAAATGGGTAAAACCATTTATAAGGTGCCGTTGTTTATGAGGAATGACGCATGAGTTTTAGACGTTTATTGCCTTTAGTTGACCTTGAAGGCATGCAAAAAATAGAACAAGCTCACATTCTTGTCATCGGGTGTGGCGGTGTGGGATCTTACGTCATAGAAGCGCTGATTCGCTCTGGCGTTGGTACGCTGACGCTGGTCGATCCCGATGTGGTGGATGCGTGCAATTTAAACCGTCAGCTGATGGCGTTTGAAGAGACGATTGGGGAACCGAAAGTCACCTGGTTGGCAGAACACGCCAAAAAGATCAATCCTAACATCAAGGTTAAAACCCATCAAGTTCGCTACGAAGAGACCACCAAAGAAAGGCTCTTAAGTGAACCGTATCATTTTATTGTGGATGCGATCGATCAAGTTCGCCAAAAACAAGATTTGATTGAAGAAGCCTTGAAAAGAGACATTCCTTTTATCAGTGTGCTTGGTCAAGGCAATCGCTTAAGTGCACAAGGTATTAAGATTTGTCGATTAGATCAAACGTATCAAGATCCGATTGCACGTAAGCTTAGACATCATTTCCGGCATCATCCGAAACGTAAAGCCATTCGTGTCATATTTAATGAACAAGCACATGAAGTTGAAACGGCGGGACGAGGCTGTGTCGCCTCCAGTATTTTTGCGCCTGCAAGCGCAGGCCTGATGGCTGCAAGCGTGGCCATCCAACATATCATAGGACGTGATATTACATGAAAAAAGTAATCTTTGCAGGTGGATGTTTTTGGGGTGTTGAAGCCTACTTTAAACTTGTTGAAGGTGTGAAAGAAACGTCTGTAGGGTACGCAGATGGACCTTTTCCGACGCCTTCTTATGAACAGGTATGTGCTGCAAGCGGGCATGTTGAAGCAGTTGAAGTGACGTATGATGAACGTGAACTTCCATTTACGGTGCTTTTAGAACATTACTTTAACATTGTTGATCCGACCGCTGTCAATCGACAAGGACCCGACATCGGTCGTCAGTACCGAAGTGGCTTTTATAATTTAAGCTCTGATGAAGTCACAGATCTTAAAGCATTTATCGCGCATAAACAATTAGATTACCTTAAACCCATTGTCATCGAAATCAAAGATGGTGTCCGCTATGACTTGGCTGAACCTTATCATCAAGATTATCTAGCTAAAAACCCTGGTGGGTATTGTCATGTCAATTTAGGCACTGTCAAGAATGTGAGTCACAAGCGATGAAACGCCAATCGTATTTATCGTGGGATGACTATTTTATGGGCGTCGCCTTACTTTCCGCACAACGCTCTAAAGACCCAAACACACAAGTAGGGGCGTGTTTAGTGAATGAGGCTAAACGCATCGTAGGCATTGGCTACAATGGATTACCTACAGGGCTTGATGACGATCTTTACCCATGGGAAAATGAAGGCTATTTTTTAAACACCAAATACCCCTATGTAGTCCATGCGGAACCAAATGCGATATTAAACAGTACCACCTCTTTACGAGGCGCGACGCTTTATGTCACGTTGTTTCCGTGTCATGAATGTTCTAAACTGATCATTCAAAGTGGCGTTAAAGAGATTGTGTATATTGAAGATAAGTATCAAGAACAAGCATCGTTCGTGGCCTCTAAACGGATGTTACAAGATGCGAATGTCACCTTAAGAAAGCTCCCACCATTGCGTGTGGTGTGTGACCGTGAAACAACGTAAGTGGCTTTTTGTAGGGGCTGTTTGGTTAGGACTTATCTATCTTTTTACAATGTTTATTTTGGTGCATCGCATCGACTACCGCCTCAGTGCGCCTGGTAACATAGAACCCATCGATTCGTTTATCCAATTTGATGTGGATACCGAGGAAGTCCCACGCTATTTTGCGGTGTATGTCATGTCCATCGATCGTCCCACGATATTTCAATTTATACTGGCGCAGTTTATGCCTTATGTACGTGTTGAACCATTGCCTGAAAGCGCCCGTGGCATTTCCACCCCCGATCAATTCAGAAGTGGTCAAATTGCTCGTAACACCGCCATTGATGCGTCCATCATTACCGTGTTTGAGTCGTTAGGGCTACCGATCACCTATGAAGAGCATTATTTAGTGTCATTGATTTTTAATTTTATATCAGAACCTCGCTTAAACATTGGTGACCGAATATTAACGGTCAATGGTGTTGAGGATATTTTTGAAGGCATCGCTTTAACCGAGTGTGGTGAAGAAGCTGTGTTTGAAGTCTTAACACATGAAGGTGAACAAAGAACTTACGCAATCGTGAGACAAGCGGAAGAAGATTGTCGTTTTGGTTTAGTCATTAGTCGCTATTATGACATCACATCTCTTGGGCTCACCTTTCAGGTGCGAGAAAACTTAGTCGGCGGACCCAGCAGTGGGCTTATGCAGACGCTTTACGTGTATGACCTACTAAGTGAACAAGGACTTAGTAGGGACCTGATTGTGGCTGGCACAGGCACCATCTTAATCGATGGTCGTGTGGGCAGCGTAGGTGGGATAGAACAAAAAATCTACACCGCTTATTTAGACCAAGTTGATGTATTCTTTGTGCCACAAGGGACCAATTACGAACAAGCTCGGGCCGTGTACGATCGGTTGGAGAATCCTTCGTTTGAGTTAGTGCCTGTGGAAACTTTCCAAGAGGCGTTAGATGCTTTGAGAGCACGGGCAGGGGTGGACTCATGATGCTATGGCTTAAACGTGTTCAGCGTGTCTTGATCGGTTTGTTGTTTTTTTTACCTTGGTACGCGCTCTTCATCAACTTAATCTTGATTGACATTCGACGCGTCGAAGTGTATGGGTATGGACTGCTTTTAGGATTAGTGTTACAGCTGATCCTCACCTATCATTTGATCGTTAACAAACCAACGAAAGCGAGAACTATGAAACTTGCGCTTGGGGCCCTTCTTGGTCTGATTGTCTTGGGCAGTTTTTTAGTTCATTATCTACCGCTTAGATTGCTATAAAGGAGCATTTTCGTGAAAACTCATACCGTTTCATTCCTGATTGTGATGGGCCTGATTGCGCTTGATCAATGGACCAAATGGTTGGCTCAAGCCACCTTGCAAGGGCGAGAAGCCATCGAACTTATCCCCTCTTTTTTATACTTGCGCTATCATATTAACCCTGGTGCCGCTTGGGGGTTACTTGAAGGACAGTTTTACTTTTTTGTGCTCATCACGTTTGCGGCGCTCGCCGTATTTACTTACTGGGCGAAAGATAATGCGTTTAAAACCAAACCATTTTATTCCCTCGCATTGGTGTTACTGATAAGTGGAACCATTGGTAATTTTATCGACCGAGTCCGCTTTCGTTATGTCATTGATTTTATTGATGTCTATATTTTCACCTACGATTTCCCGATATTTAATGTCGCGGACATGGCGTTAACCATCGGGGTGGCGCTTTTTGCGATTGATTTAGTGTTTTTTGATAAACGGAGGGTTACCGATGGTGCTTGAAATTAAAATTACCGCAGAAGAAGCCTTAGAGCGACTCGACAAAACGTTGATGCATCGTTTTGAGGAAACCAGAACGACGATTCAACGATGGATTGAAGAAGGGTATGTTCGTGTCAATGGGACGGTTCAAACAAAAGCCTCTTATAAAGTTAAAGTGGATGATGCGATTGAACTCTCGGTGCCTGAGGCGAAACCATTAACCTTAACGCCCGCCGACATTCCCCTGGATTGTGTCTTTGAAGATGAGCATCTCCTCATCATTAACAAACCGGCAGGACTCATTGTTCATCCCACCCCGACCACAAAAGAAAACACGCTCGTACACGCACTTTTGGCGTTGCCCATCGATTGGGGCGTCTTTGGGGAAACCTTAAGACCAGGCATCGTGCACCGTATTGATAAGGATACCAGTGGCTTACTCGTCGTAGCAAAAACGAAACCCGCCCTCCTTGCCCTTCAAGCCATGCTCAAAAAACGCACTTTAAAACGTGAATATGTGGCGCTTGTTGAAGGGGTCATTGCGCATGAAAAAGGCACCATTGATGCGCCGATTGGGCGCCATCCTAAAAAACGTCAACAAATGTCTGTGGTGGCAGAAGGCAAAGAGGCCGTCACGCATTTCGAAGTACTGGAACGTTTGGCTGAGCATACGTTAGTTCGGTGTCAATTAGAATCTGGTCGAACGCACCAAATTCGTGTGCATATGCAATACATTGGACACCCTGTTTACGGCGATCCTTTATATGGTTTTCGCAAGCACGTCTTAGATTCTGGCCAAATGCTTCATGCTAAACGTCTCATACTCGAGCATCCCATCACCCATGAGACGGTGACTGTAGAAGCCCCACTGCCAGAAGATTTTGAAAACGTTTTAGACGAGTTACGTCAAGCATAAACCTTAAAAGAGCTTAGGTAAGCTCTTTTTTATAATTTGACTTTCGATTTTAACCAGTCAAAATGATTGAACACAGGGAAATCGCCTTATGATTAGCTTCAAAAATTTTCATTTTTCTTTCATCGCTTTCGCTTTTTTAAGCATGCTATAATGGCAAAAAAGAGGAGGTGAAACGGGTGACTCATAACCAGCCAAAACGTGATATTTTGTGCTTTGATTTAAAAAGCTTCTATGCGTCTGTCGAATGCGCTATGCGTGGGCTTGACCCGTTTAAAACCCCTCTCGTGGTGGCGGATCCAGGTCGCGGTGGTGGGTCAATCATTTTAGCGGTCAGTCCTTTTTTAAAAGCGCAAGGCATTCCAGGAAGATTGCGTGTCTTTGAACTGCCGAGTGTGCCACATTTAATTATGGC
>SKGG01000048.1 GCA_007117565.1 Candidatus Izemoplasma sp.
AAAGAAAACAAGGTGCTTGAGCCCACCCCGGAAGAGGAAAAAGAAAGCGACATCTTAGACGATTCAAGTGCTCAAAAAGTTCCGAAATCAGATAAAAAAACAAAGTCTAAGAAGCCCACACAAACGGAAAAAATTAAAGCGTTAGAGACACAAATTGAACAGTTGACACAAACCGTGACTGAGTACAAAGATCAACTGCTCAGAAACCAAGCAGAGCTGCAAAACTTCAAGCGACGTATGACGGAAGAAAAGATTAAAGACCGACAGTATGCGAACGCCGATCTAATGAAAAAGATTTTACCTGTCATTGATCATCTAGAAGCTGCCCTCACGAACGAAGGCCAAAAAGAGGCGTTTCAACCCTTTTTAAAGGGTTTTGAAATCATTCATAAAAACTTATTGGATGCGCTAAAATCTGAAGGACTAGAGATCATAGAAGCGCTTGAAAAACCGTTTGATCCTAATCTACACGAAGCAGTTATGACCGAAGCGCACGATGAATTTCCGAATCAAACCGTGATTCAAGAGTTTCAAAAAGGCTATAAATTCAAAGAACGTTTACTCAGAGCCACCATGGTCAAAGTAAGCGAATAACGATAAAAGGAGACGATTACTATGCCAAAAATGATTGGAATCGATTTAGGAACCACGAACTCATGTGTCGCCGTGATGGAAGGCGGCGAAGCGAAAGTTATCCCAAACCCTGAAGGTGGAAGAACCACGCCTAGTGTGGTCGCATTTAAAAAAGGTGACATCCAAGTTGGTGAAGTTGCGAAACGTCAAATCGTAACCAACCCAGAAACCATCACCTCGATAAAACGTAAAATGGGAACCACTGAAAAAGTCAAAGCCAATGGCCGCGAATATACGGCTCAAGAAATCAGTGCGATGATTTTACAAAACCTCAAAGCGACGGCGGAAAGCTATTTGGGTGAAAAAGTCACCGAAGCCGTCATTACCGTGCCTGCATACTTTAACGATGCAGAACGACAAGCCACTAAAGACGCAGGTAAAATTGCCGGTTTAGATGTTAAACGCATTATTAACGAACCCACAGCCGCAGCTTTAGCGTACGGCATCGACAAAACTGAAAAAGATCAAACCATCTTAGTCTTTGACCTTGGTGGAGGGACTTTTGACGTTTCAATCTTAGAATTATCCGATGGCACGTTTGAAGTCATCTCAACCGCCGGCGATAACCGTTTAGGCGGCGATGATTTTGATGAGCGTGTGATTGAGTATCTAGTCAGTGAATTTAAACGCGATCAAGGCGTTGATTTAAAGAAAGATAAAATGGCGATGCAGCGCATTAAAGATGCGGCTGAAAAAGCGAAACGTGATTTATCTGGCGTTTCTGAAACCTCTGTATCTTTACCATACATCACCGTGGGTTCTGAGGGCCCCCTCCATTTAGACTTAAACTTAAGCCGTGCGAAGTTCAATGAGTTAACTGAAGACCTCGTTGAACGCACGATGAGTCCCGTGCGTCAAGCGTTAAAAGACGCCAAACTCACGAACAACGACTTGCATCAAGTTATTTTAGTCGGCGGCTCGACCCGTATTCCTGCGGTTCAAGATGCGATTAAAAAAGAGCTTGGCAAAGAACCTAACAAAGGGGTTAACCCCGATGAAGTTGTCGCGATGGGTGCGGCTATTCAAGCAGGCGTCTTAACCGGCGATGTGAAAGATGTCTTATTGCTCGATGTCACCCCGCTTTCTTTAGGGATTGAAACACTCGGCAGCGTCTTTACCAAACTGATTGAACGTAACACCACCATCCCAACAAAAAAATCACAAGTGTTCTCAACCGCTGCGGACAATCAACCAGCCGTAGACATTCATGTTTTACAGGGTGAGCGTCCGATGGCCAACCAAAATAAAACCCTGGGTAAGTTTCAACTGACTGACATTCCCCCAGCACCACGCGGTGTGCCACAAATTGAAGTGACCTTCGACATTGATGCGAATGGCATCGTGAACGTCTCAGCGAAAGACCTCGGTACTGGTAAGAGCCAAAACATCACGATCAAAAACAACGAAGGCCTCACTGAAGCTGACATTGAACGGATGGTCAAAGAAGCGGAAGATAACGCTGAAAAAGACGCCCAATTAAAAGAAGCTGCTGAAGCTAAAAACGAAGCTGAGCAGCTGATCTTCTCAACCAATAAAGCGCTTAAAGATCTCGGAGATGAGGTCAGTGAAGAAGAGAAAAAAGAAGCTGAAGCAGCCATCGAGACACTACAAAAAGCGTTAGATGCGAACGATACAGAGCTTATCAAAAAAGAAAAAGAAGCCCTTGAGAAAGTAGCTCAAACCTTTGCGGCTAAAGCCTATGAAAAGGCTCAACAAGCCCAGCAATCACAAGAAGCCGACACAAGCAGCACCGACGAATCATCCGATGATGATGTCATTGATGCGGATTTCGAAGAAGTTAAAGAATAAGGTTAAAAGCAGCAAAGCTGCTTTTTCCCTATCTCTAGAGGTGATTGCATGAGTAAACGAGATTATTATGAAGTTTTGGGCGTCGATAAAAATGTCGGTCAAGACGAACTTAAAAAAGCGTATCGAAAACTAGCCCGTCAATACCATCCTGATGTGAACAAAGAAGCGGATGCTGAGGGAAAGTTTAAAGAGATTCAAGAAGCGTATGATGTCTTATCAGACTCACAAAAGCGTGCCCAATACGACCGTTTTGGCCACCAAGCCAATCAACAAGGCTTTGGCGGCGGGTTTGAAGGTGGCTTTGGGGATTTTGATTTCAATGACATTTTTTCCTCATTCTTTGGTGGTGGTGGTGGCCGTGCCCAATCCCGTGCCAATCAACCACGCAAAGGTCAAGACATTCATAAACGAATGAAAGTGTCCTTTGAAGATGCGGTAAACGGCGCTAAAAAAACGATTAAAACAGCGGTATATGAAGAATGTCATACCTGTCATGGGACAGGGGCCTTCTCTAAAAACGACGTTTCAACGTGTTCAGAATGTCGCGGGAGTGGAACGGTGACGGTCGAGCAGCAAACACTGTTTGGTCGTACGCGTACCCAAACCGCTTGTCCAAAATGTGGTGGATCAGGGAAAACCATTTCAAAGAAATGCCAAACCTGTCAAGGGGATGGCATGGTCAGTAAAAATAAAACCGTCACCGTTAATATCCCCCAAGGCATCGACAACAATAATCAATTAAGAATGCCAGGTTATGGTCATAAAGGCATAAATGGTGGTCCTAATGGGGATCTTTACATCGTCTTTGAGGTCGAAGAGGATCCAAAATATGAGCGGCATGGGGACGACTTAGTGATGGATATGCCGTTAACCGTGACACAAGCGACCTTGGGTGATGAGATTGTGGTACCCACGCCTTATGGGAACATCAAGTTAAAAATCCCAGCGGGAACCCAATCACAAAAAACATTTAGAATCCGTGGTAAAGGGATGCCTAACCTTCGCAGTAAAAAAATTGGCGATTTACACGTGGTTGTCCGCGTCGTTACGCCGACAAAACTCACACGTGAACAAGAGAAGCTTTTCCGTAAATTATCAGAGACAAATCTTGAAAGTAACGACGCTTCGGTGTGGGAAAAGTTTAAAAATGTGTTTAAACAATAAAGGCCATTGGCCTTTTTTGTTGGTATGATATAATGCCTAAGAGGTGCATGTTATGACCATAAGTTTTGCGACGCTTGGATGTAAAGTGAATAGTTATGAAAGTCAGGCGTTGATGACGTTTTTTGAAGATCACCATTACACCGTGGTGCCTTTTAAACAATATGCCGATGTGTATGTCATTAACACCTGTAGCGTCACCAATCAAAGCGATGTTAAATCACGGAAGTTAATCCGTCAAGCCCTGAGGCTAAATCCTGAGGCTGTCGTAGCCGTCATCGGCTGTTATGCGCAATTAAAGAGTGAAGATATCTTAGCCATTGACGGTGTCGATATTGTGATGGGTACGCAAGACCGCATGCGTCTGCTTGAACATGTTGAACGTGTGTTGGCTGATAGACAAACCATTCTTGACGTTCAAGATGTTTCTAAAACGCGTCGTTTTGATCAACTTAATGTGACCCATTTTAAAGACCATACACGTGCTTACGTGAAAATCCAAGATGGCTGTCAGATGTTTTGCACGTTTTGCATCATCCCTTTTGCTAGAGGCCCGATGCGCTCGCGCCCCATGGCGGAGGTCATTCAAGAAATAAATACACTCGTCAGCCAAGGGTATAAAGAAGTCGTACTTACGGGCATTCACACGGGTGGTTATGGCTTAGAAACCAAGACCCATACACTCATCGATTTAGTGGATGCCATTTTAGAACAAACCCACGTTGAACGTTTAAGAATATCTTCGATTGAGTTTAATCAAGTGACCGATGCTTTAGTTAAAAGGATGCAGCGTGAAGACCGTTTGGCACAGCATTTACACATTCCCTTGCAAAGCGGTTCCAATACCATTTTGAAAAAAATGCGAAGACGTTATGATGTTGAGACGTTTGTTAAAAACATTCAAAAGATTCAAACCGCCTTGCCACAGTGTCTTATCACGACAGACCTAATCGTCGGGTTTCCTGGAGAAACGGATGAAGACTTTCAAATGACATTAGATACCTTAAAGGCCTGTCAGTTCTATCAAGTTCACGTGTTCCCTTACTCTAAACGTTCCGGTACCAAAGCCGCGTTAATGAATCACCACCTGGCTAAATCCGTTAAATCTTTCCGCGTCAATCAAGTGATGCACTTGAGCGAGCAAATGCAACAAAAGCATCTTAGAACCAAAAGAGGACATCGCTTAGATGTCATCGTTGAACACGTTGAAGACGATGTTGCCTTTGGCCATAGCAGCGAATATATTTATGTGAAACTTTCGGCAAAAAGTCTTCGTAAGGGTCAAAGAGTGACGGGATACCTCATTGATGACGGCTTTCCTATCCCGTTTTTAGAAGTTTTATGAAAAAAAAGTTAAAAAAACGCTTAAATCGTCTATTATTTGGATATTTTCTTTACACTAAGCCATTTTTTTGATATTATGATGAAGGAAATTCACGAGTGGAAGGAGGGACACCTCATGGCAAAAACTGTTGTTCGAAACAACGAATCGTTAGAAGACGCGCTTAAACGCTTTAAGCGTGATGTTTCGCGTTCTGGGACCCTGCAAGAAGCTCG
>SKGG01000067.1 GCA_007117565.1 Candidatus Izemoplasma sp.
GATGCAGTTGCATAAAAAAATACATTAAGTGATTTCAGTATGATATACTAAAGGCATATAGTGGAAAGGAGAATTTATGTTTAAAAGTAAACATATGTCGATTGGCGATTGGTTTTTATGGCACATCCTAATGTTGGTTCCTCTCGTCAACATTATTGTTTTCATCATCGTGTTACTTTCACCTGAAACTACCCCATCACTGAAGAGTTATATGAAGTTTCAAATTATTGTCGTCATTCTAAGTATTGCTGGACTCATTGCGTTTGCGGGCTGTATGGCAGCCTTTATCGAGGGTCTAGAAGGCATTGCTTAAAACGTAAAACACCCTCCACTCACAAGAACTGTGAGTGGAGGGTGTTTTTTTATTTTGGTTGATGGACAACCACTTGAGGAAATGGTATTTCAATGTTGTGTTGATTTAGAAGCTCTTTGATACGTTTGCGTAACGCACGTTCAATACCCCATTGGGTCATCGAACGTACTAAGACGACGACTCTTAGATTCACACTTGAGTTATCGAGATGCGTGACCCCTAAGACTCTAGGCGCTTCAAGCATTTCTTCGTGTAAAGCTTGCATCGCAGGAAGTTCTTCTGTCAACATCGTGATAGCTTTTTCGATGTCTTCTTTATAGGCGATACCGAAGTCTACAATCGCGAGTGAGTTTGCGATTGAAAAATTTGAGACAGGATCAATCGAACCATTGTTAAAAATTCTAACTTCACCACGGAAGTTTTTAACTTTGGTGGTTTTTAAACCAATGTCAGTGACTTCACCCATGAAGCCGCCTATGTCGACCCAATCCCCAACGTTATAGTGATTTTCAAAAATAATGAAAAAACCGCTGATAAGATCGTTGATGAATTTTTGTGCACCTAACCCGATGACTAGACCCAAAATTCCTAACCCTGCGATTGCCGGGCCAACATTAATACCCCAAATTGCTAGGATTGAGAGTAAACTGATGATGGCGATAATGTATTTAAAGATACTCAGTGTGACTTTTGAAATAGTTTGTCTACGCTTATGGTGAGGTGAATCTTTGCGATTCAGTTGGTAAAGTGTAATGCGGACAATCTTATAAAGTGCTAACGCCACAAAAAGCGACACGAGTGATCCAATCATGCGAGGAATGCTTGCTTCGATATTTAAGGTAATTTGATCGATCAAGTCAGCTAAGTAATCACTGATGTCATATCCCCAGATAAACAGAAGACTACCTATAGCTGCTGCTAAAATAACCATTAATATCCCGTAAACTAAAACAATAAAATGTGTTTTGATATTGTCTTTATTGCTTTCAATAAAATGTCGATGCAAAAAGAAGACAATCAAAAGAGCTAAAACGACGATGAATGTGTAAAGGCTTTGTAGCCATATACCTAGTTGAACTAACATCTTAATCCTCCTGTATTGCTTAAATTAGGTAACCTATTAAAAAAAGTAAAATTGGGAAAACAATCGCATCCATTAACGGTGCATAAACCGCATGAAATTTCGTCAGTGCTTGACGCTCTTCTTCGAAAATCACGAGTAAATGCGGTCGGTACATAAGATAGATCGTACGTTTCATCCAACGTCTTAAAATCAAGAATAAAACAAATAAAACGATAAGTATAATCACAAAATCAAAGGTCCATTCGAGTAAAAAGAGTATTTCAAAAAAGGTGACGATTAAAATGATAAATGTGGTCATTGGAAGGATTAAAAATGGTAATAAAAAGAGCGTCGCTTTAAAGCGATACTTGACACTTTCGGGTTCTTTTTGACCTGCGACTTTCAGTTTCGCATATAGGGCTAAAAAGACTTTGAAACTGATGAGTGCCAGTGGAAAAAACAAAATTAGTACAAGCATAAACGTCACCTCTTTAACTCTCACATTATACCGCATTGTCACAAAAAGACAATCCATCACTTAATAAATGGTTTATCTAAGGTTTATTCTGAGAAAAAGTTGTATCTAGATAGTCTTTGAGGCAAATTTTTATGATAAAATTAATAAAAGATCACCAAGGAGTCCAATATGAGTAAAGTGACATTGCTAAAAGGTTATATTCAGTCTACCATGATTAAGCCTTCGAGTTTGAGGTTAAAAACACTTCGGATTTCTTTTTTGTTGTTTGCTTTGTTCTATGGTTTGTTTGCTTTTAGTGACATGCGTGCTTTTCCCGAACTTTGGCCCATCGTTATGGGCATTCGACTTGGTGTTATTGTGCCCTTGTTTCTCATGATTATCGGGTTTAGCTATCATCCTAATTTTTATCGCTGGCACCAGTTTTTAGTCAGCCTTGCTTTTTTTTCAAGTGGCGTGTTTCTTCTCTATTTATATGT
Organism: Candidatus Izemoplasma sp.; assembly: GCA_007117565.1. Next base: position 2,331 of record SKGG01000067.1, read on the forward strand.
CTCAGGACCGGATGATTTACTTTATAATGGCGCTATTTTTATCGTTTATGTCGCGGGTTATTTTATGGTTCAATTGAAACGTTTACCGGCTACTTTAGCAGGCTTAGGTATTTTGATTGTCTATTTAATGTTACTGCTCATACAAGAACCCATCATTAATGATGTCGTCGTTACGCAAATCATTTACCTTATCGCCATCAATATTTTTGGCTCACTTGGTGTTTATTATCTTGATCAGTATGAATCAGAACGACTGCAGTTTGAAGCAACCTTAGAAAAGAAGAATCATGATTTGATCCAAGCGAATAAGAGTAAAGAATTACAACTCAATCAACTTCATAAGGTCTTAGAAGAAAAATCGAGACTACAAAAGAACTATGAAGACATCAATTTTTCTTTAAAGAAATTAAATCATGTTGAGTTGCGTTATCGCGCCTTTGTTAAGCAAACACGCGCGTTTGTATATGAACTCGATATGAGAGGTCAATACACCTATGTTTCCGATTCTATTGAAGAGATTTTAGACTATACTCCGGAAGAGACGCTATATCAGAAGTATTTTTACGATTTTTTTCCTGATGACGTTCGTGAGAAGTATCAAGTAGAAGCCTTTGAGATTATGAAAAAAGGGGAAAGTATTCGAGAATTCGTTAATCCTTTAGTCACACGGTTTGGTGATGTGGTTTGGGTGTCTTCATACCTTGATCCTCAATACGATGATCAAAGGAATGTGATAGGCTATTATGGTTGCGACATGGACATCACGCAGCGTAAAGAGGCAGAAGAAGATAGTCTAGTTTTCAAAACAATATCCGATCAATCGCGTTATGGTAATGCGATTTCCGATTTAGAAGGGAATCTAATTTATGTTAACGAAGCGCTTTGTCAGATGCATGGCTATGAATCAAAAGAGCTTATTGGGAAGCCCATTAGTGTGCTTCATAACGAGGAACAACTAAAACAAGTGTACCCTTTACTTGAGAAAATGCTTCAAGGAGAAGGGTTTGAGTCAGAAGAGGTTTGGCATTTAAACAAAGATGGCTCCGAGTTTCCAACATTAATGACAGGGAAAATGATCACAGTAGAGGGGGAAGTAAAATATCTCTCTGCGACCATGCTAGATTTAAGTGCTCAAGTAAGCTTACAACAAAAATTGGAAGAAACCGCGAAGGCCTTAGAACGGTCTCGCAGTCACATCAAATTGATATTAGACCATCTACCAATTGGGGTTGGTGTGGCACAGCTAAAACCAGAACTCACTTTAAGTTATGTGAATGAACATTTCGCTAAAATATTATTGACTTCAAATGAAGCCATCATGAATACAGAAGATGTTTGGTCGCTAATCTTTGAAAATGAGCATGATCGTCAATTCATCTATGATAAAATTATGCAAGAAATTCAAGGGGAAGAAACCTCGCAACACTGGGAAGACATCCCTATTCGCAAGACAGGTGAGAAGACGCGTTTTGTGACTTTTCAAAACATCAAATTACCCGATACAACATCGTTTGTTATGACCGTGATCGATGTGACAGAACGGAAACGTCGTGAAGAGGAGATTTTACACATAAGCTACCATGACTATTTAACTGGACTTCCTAACCGAAGGTATTATCAAGAAGCACTCATACGGTTTGAGGAGGCGCTGTATCAACCTTTAGGGATTGTTGTCATGGACTTGGACGGGCTAAAACTCATCAATGATGCGTTTGGTCATGAGGTTGGAAATCAGGCTTTAATTAGTGTTTCACAAACATTAAAATCCTGTATTAAGTTAGAACAACAAGTCCTTGCGCGTGTGGGTGGCGATGAATTTATTCTTTTAGTGCCTAACGCTAAAGAAAATGAGCTTCTTTATGTCATCTCGTGCATTCAAGAATCCATTAAGACAATAAGAATTAAGGATATTAAACTTTCAATCTCAGCAGGCTTTGCCTTACACACAGTAAAAGACATACCGGTTGAGCAAACCGTGATAGATGCTGAAAATAACATGTATAAAAACAAGGTATTTACTTCAAATACGTCTCGCAACGACGCAATAAGGTCTATTCTAGAAACACTTCAAAATAAGTATGTTGATGAAAAAGAACATTCTAACCGTGTGTCACATTGGTGTGTTTCAGTAGGGAAGGAAATGAAGCTTAGGCCAGAGGCGTTAAATGAGTTGTCAATGGCGGGTCTTTATCATGATATTGGTAAAATTACAATCCCAGATAACATTTTAAAAAAACCTGGTCCCTTGAGTGAATCAGAATGGGAAATTATGAAAAAGCACACTATAAGCGGGTATCAAATCTTAAGAGCTGCAGATCGTTATTCAAATTTAGCTGAATACGCTTTGACCCATCATGAACGATTTGATGGTGACGGTTATCCTAATAATATAAAGGGTGAGAATATTCCCTTATATTCTAGAATTATCAGCGTGGTGGACGCGTATGAAGCGATGACTTCAGACCGGCCTTATCGTAAGGCAATGACTGAAGACGAAGCAATGGATGAGCTCAAAAAACATCAAGGCACACAGTTTGATCCAACCGTTGTTGATGTTTTCATAAAGATTCTCGAAAAAAACAAGCGTCCTTCATCATGAAGGACGCTTGTTTTTTGCTTCATACATGCGCACCTCTGCACGCTTAAAGACTTTTTCGAAGGGTTCTTTGGTGCGTCTTGAGGCAACACCCATCGCCAACTCAATGGGCATTTCAGAGGACGAGGAC
>SKGG01000092.1 GCA_007117565.1 Candidatus Izemoplasma sp.
CTTTAGTGTGGAAAGTTCGATTCCCATCACCTTATTTACCTATTTATCCAATGAACCCTTTATCTCACTTGATGATCAATCGATGCATGAAATCAAGTTGGCCCTTAAACGCTTGATACAGACCATCTTAAACGTCTTTAAAGTACCCTATGTCACCCTCGTTGTGCGTGCGCAAGATCGTTTAAGTTACGAAGCCTATTTAGGCCATAAAGGCATCCGCTATCACAACGTCGATGTCTCAAAAGAGACAGACCATCTCTTTGCGAGCATCAACACCCTTCACGATCAAGCGTTAAAAAGAAACAAACCCTATCAAGCGTTAGGACTCCATTCATTGTTTCAGCTCAATCAACTCTTGATTGAAGAAACCCCACCCAAAGAAAGTTGGTTTGTGTGCGCGGGTGAAGGCTTTAAAGAAGCCACCCAGGTCTTTGCACGTCTGTTTACACCGATGTCCTTTATTCATGCAGTCTTAGAAATCAAAGAAGAAGACACAACGATGTTTGAAGGGCTCATTTTAAGAGAACAAGCGATGTTGGTTTGGCCAGTTTCCATTGATCACACCACCACCAGTTGGTATGGCAAAACGCCATTAAAAACGGATGTGATGCCTTGCATTGAATGTGGCCGCTGTGTGAAACATTGTCCGGTGAATTTATTTCCTCAAAAAATTCATAAAGCGCTCACACAGAATCAAAACGTGGGTCGTCTTTCACCGACCGCCTGTATTGGCTGTGGCTTATGCAGTTTTTATTGTCCTTCACGCATTCCTTTAAGAGAAAGTGCGGTTGAGGCCGCGGCTTGGGGGCGTCGTTATGGTTAATTCTCCTTTACACTCAACCACCTTGCATACCGCAAGCATCGTGAAACATAAGCTCAATGCGGCCATCATCCTCACGGTCTTTACCCTTATCATAGCCTTGTGGCTCGATTGGCGTTTTGCTTTACGTTTTGTTTCTTATGGTGTCCTGGCGGTGTTCGTGGTTTATCTAAGCACGTATGTGTTAGATCGTAAGTTTCAGTTAAATCTTCACTTTGATCAATACGACCCCGCACAAGACACCTTATTTACCGCGCTTTTAGTGGTGCTTTTAACGCCGCTCACGTTGCCTTATGGCGTCTTTGTGAGCGCGCTAGTGTTAGCGGTGAGTTTGCATATCATCTTTCGCCGACTTTGGCACACGAAGTTTCCTGACCCCGCCCTTTTTAGTGTCTTTGTGATGCAGACGCTTTGGCAACAAAGCTTCCGCATCCCTGAAACCATGGAAGGCTTTTTTGCGGCCTTTGACATCAGTGTTTGGCGGGTCTTAAGTGGCTTTTACGATGGCTTTTTACTCAGCGCAACCAGCTTACTCATGATGGGTTTTATGGCGACCTATTTTGTGATTGCACGGGTCTTAGACCGTAAGATTTTAGCGTTGATTGCGATTCATGCGTCATTATACACCGTGCTTTTGATGGTCTTACTCAGTCGTTCATTTACGAACATTATGGAAACGTTTGGGTATGGCTTACCGATGTTAGCCCTCATTTTTATCGTCGCACAGTATGACACGACACCGACCGATCATCATTTAAAACAGCTGTATGCGTTGGTGCTTGTTACGATCTATGCGAGCTTATATTTACTGTGGGATCCTTACCCTGCGATTGTGGTGGCGATCTTACTCGCACAAAGCAGCGGGATGGTGTTTGAAACATTATTAAAACGACCTCTGTTGTGGCGTAAACACACCTCAACTGTGATTGCGACGATGACGTATTTAGCATTTGTTTCTGTCTTTTTCTTCTTGCGTTAACATGCTATACTACTTTTAGGTGATGGATATGAAAGTTGCAGATATAATCTTAATCGTCGTATTATCGGTGCTGTCAATCAGCTCGTTTTTTGTCTTTCAACGACTGCAAGCTGGGGCCGTCACCGACGACGGCGTGGCGGTGGTCATCTTTCAAAACCAACCGATTTTAAGAATCTCGCTTTACGACGATACGCATCAAGTACTGAATCCTAACCATGTGATTTCGGTGGACCGAACGCGTGACCATTTTGTCGTTGAAGGCTTACTTGGCCCCGTGAAGATTGAGCGGGCTAATGGTATGGTGCGCGTGATTGATGAAACCAGCCCTCAAAACATTTGTCAGTTTCAAGGGGCGACCAATTCTCGTTTGAAACCATTGACGTGTTTACCCAATGAAGTCATCATTCGTGTGGAAAGCGATGCCTTTAATGAAGACGAAGAAGACGCCATACTCTCTTAGGAGGTTAGGATGGACCGAATGTTAGATATCTTAGAGTTTTTCTTATTTTTTCTCTTTTTTGGGTTAACCTTTAAAGCGTTGATGAGTGTTGACATCGGGAAATTCTTTTTTAAAAATGCCCTTTGGCAAATGCAAATCATCACGATCTTATCCGCACTGGCACTCGCTTACTTAGTCAACCAAGCGCTCATGCGTTTAATTACCTTAGCGCTCAGTATTTTATAAAATTAAACAGGATTTTAGCTAAATGGCTAAAATCCTGTTTTTATGGTTCACTTGTTAATGATAGGATATTATAATCGCTTGATTTAAAGAAAAAAGCAGAAACCCATCGTCATCTGCTTTCATAAGTTCTTAAAAGTACTCTAGCCTTGATGTTGATGCAAGCGCGTTTAACGGAATAAACTGAAGCGCTCTAACACCTCAAGGTTAATCACTTGTTGTGCTTTTTCTTGAAGCGTTGCTTGAAGATGTTCAAGCGCTTCCTCTAGTAGTTGACCTTCAACCGATACGGTGTCCGTGTAGGAAAGATCAATCTTTTCTAGCAACGTATCTAACCCGTGTTCGATTTTATTAAAGGCGGGATAAGAAAGATTAAAGCCGACCCGTACAAAGTGTTGCTTTGTCACCCGTACGGTGTCTTTTAAGGCATCACTCACTGCTTTCGTGTAAGCTCTCACTAACCCAGAAGCGCCCAGCTTAATCCCACCAAACTCACGTACGACAATCGCACACACATTGGTCAGCCCTTGTTTTTGTAGCACCCCAAGCATCGGCATCCCCGCGGTATGCTTGGGTTCCCCATCGTCTGAAAAACGGACGATTTGACCCTCACTCACACTATAGGCATAACACACATGATTCGCATTAGGATAGGTTGCTCGTGTCTTTTCAAGGACATTAAGCGCCGCAGTTTCATCATCCACAGGCACCACAAAGCCATAGAAAAAAGACTTTTTAATCTCGAGTGTCACTTGTGTTGACTGTTTTATACTTTCCATCGCATCACCGCTTCAAGTGTACCATGATTTTTAACGATTCGCCACGTGCAAAACCCCTGAAAATAGTGTATAATCGTTGAAGGTGAACCTATGCAAGCATGGACATCAGCGCTTAACGTCGTGAAGACGTTAGAAGACGCTGGATATGAAGCGTATCTTGTGGGTGGTGCCGTGCGCGACTACGTCTTAAAACGCGTTGTTGAAGACATCGACATCACCACCGCTGCGACGCCACAAGAGATAGCGTCGCTTTTTCCGCGTGCGAAGGAAATCAATAAAGCCTTAGGCACGATGTTGGTCTTTGAAGGCGAGCATCATTTTGAAGTGACGACCTTTCGCGAAGAAGGCACCTATTTAAAACATCGTCGTCCTGAAACAGTCACGTTTACCAACGACGTTCATCACGACCTCACACGTCGTGATTTTACGATGAACGCGATGCTTATTGATCAACATGAGACACTTTACGATCCGCTCCATGGGTTGGACGATTTAACGCACCAACGCATCCGGGCGATTGGCACGCCCGAAGTGCGTTTTGAAGAAGACGCATTGCGGCTTTTAAGAGCGTTTCGGTTTGTCGCAAAACTGGGCTTTGATTTAGAAGAAAAAACGGCCCAAGCGATCACGAAAACCGCGCCTTTGATTCAAGCGATTGCGATTGAACGAATTCAAGATGAGTGGTTTAAACTGCTCAGTGCCCCGCACGCGAAAAAAGCTTTAAAAGCGATGCTTGACACCGGCTTTGCGAAACACTTTTTACAGCTTGAATCGACCATTAAAACCCTCCTAAACTTAACGTTTATTCCACCCATCGAGGAAGTCTTAGCGCTCACCTATGATGAAGCACTGTGGGACCGCGATCCTTGGCGTTTAAGTAACAAACAGCTTAAAGCGGCGCGTCGTTTAAAGACCCTTTATACACGACGTCAACAGGAAGGCTACCGTCCGACATTACTGTTTGAAGCGGGCAAAAAAACGATCAAACAGTTAGAGCGCATGCGGGAAGCGTGTGGCGCGCATTCAGAGTGGACGAAAGCCTCGAAAGCGTATGACGCTTTACCGCTTAAAGACGCGCGAGAACTCGCTTTAAAAGGCACCCATTTAAAACGCTATAAAGCGTTAAAAGAAGCCTCTTATCAAACAGTAATAAATCACGCGCTTGAAGCGGTCTTGAACGGGGAAGTCCCCAATGAACTCGAAGCGTTAATCAGCTATCTTAACTTACTAGGAAAAGAGAGTTAACATGAATGAATTTTATGCGTACATTGACGATTTTAATACGATCACGGTCTTAGTGCCTTTAAGGTACCGCAAGGGCCATATTGAACGGTTAACCTTGTGTCGTCATGACGACGAAGAAGTCTCGCTTAAAATCACCCACAAAGGCCGTGTTGGGGATGAAATGAAATACGTGACCACGTTTAGTGGCTACGTCCTTTTAAATGAACCTTATACCGTCGTTGACGACACCGAGCAAAGCGTGCCATTGCATACCGGTAAAATTGTGCGCACAGCATTGTTTGATGATATCTACGCCTACGATGGGCATGATTTAGGGTTGACCTACACAAAAGAAGCCACCACCTTTAAAGTTTGGACGCCGGTCGCTAAAAAGATCCAACTGGTGTTAATTGATCTCAAAGAACGTCATCATAAACACGCCCTAACCTATCAAACCAATGGGGTGTGGAGTGTCACAGTTGAGGGTGACATGGAAGGCTACCGTTATTA
>SKGG01000005.1 GCA_007117565.1 Candidatus Izemoplasma sp.
ATCTAAACGTTCCGTTTTGGCTTTCGTTAAGGCCACTTCATGGTCATACATGGACTGTGCTTTCAAGACTTGAATATCGTGTTCTCGTTCAGCAATCATGATGGCATTTTCAGCTTCAATCTGCTCGTTCATTAACCGTTCTTTATCTTCCATCATGTCAAAGACGGCTTCGGTTTGAGCGCTTAAACGTTCCTTAGTAAGATGATTTAAGCGGTGCGTAAACTTAAGTTTTAGCGCGTGCTCATAGCCCTTGTATTCTAGATCTTTGTAAAAGAGTTTTAATTCATAATGATTCTCTTTTAACGTTTTAAGGAGTTGTAACTCTTGTCGTTGAATCAAGGATTTTAGTTTCGACAGTTCATCGTTCCATTGATGATTCAATAGCTGCATGTCTTTAAAGGTATCAAACATTTTTGATTTCAATAAGAAATCTAAGTCAAATAACCCTAAGACAAAATCTCGCATACTCTTTAAGTGTGTTTTTAACGTGGCTTCAAGCTCACGCACTTGCTTTAAAGAGGCGGTCATCTTTTGTTCGCGATCTTGTGTTAAGGTGGTGAGAATCGAAAGTCTGGATTGAACCTCTTGTAAGGTCAGCTTTTCTTTGAGTTGGAAAAGCTGATGATAGTATTTCAGCGTTCGATCACGTTTAGATTTTTCAATCGCTTTTAATTTTGTCTTTAAACGCTTTTCGATGCTTTTTTCAATTTTACCTTCGGTGGTTTTTGAGTATTGTTGGTACAGTTTATCGTAACTGGCTAAAAGTTTCGTTTGTTGACGTGTGGTGAGTTGGCCATTCACCACTTGTTCTTTTAATAGCTGCAGTCGATGCTTGAGCACATCATTCGCTTGTTTTTCCTTTGCGAGGGTGCTCTCTTTTCCCTTAGAAAAGGAAGTGAATAAACGGTCATGATCGTTCTTGATGCGTTGATCATACGCTTCTAAATCTTTTAACCACTGTCCCGTCAGTTCATCCATGGGGTCTTTGCCCTCTTTTAAACGCTGTTGCATGGCGGCCCGTTCTTTTTCTAAGGCCGCGAGTAGTTCTTGTTCATTCTCGTTGTTTAGCCAAGCATATAAGCGTTCTTCAAGTTGTGTTTGAAAGAGCGTAACATCATACTCAAACGCCTCAAAAATGAGTTTAAAGCGTTCGTCAATGTTATCGATGTCAATTTGATTGGCTTCATAGAAGAGGTTGGTGTCATCTTCGAAGCGCCGGATTTTTGTGACATAGAAGTTTAACATGTCGTGCAATATGTCAATGTAGCGTTGAGCTTTTGGTGTGACATAGTGTTGATAACGTTGTGTAAAGGTATTCTTAAGCTCATCAAAAACGGTTTCAATTGGCTGTTTGAAATGTTCTTTTAAATCGTGAAGTCGCACAAACGAGAGCTGTTCGTAATACATTTGCTTAAGTTCATGCAAGGCTTCAATTTTATCGTTTTGAAGCAGCTCATCGTTTTGATCAAGGGTTGTTTTAATCCGATTTATTTCTCGGTTAAGCTGTTGTAGTTTTTCTTCTGTCTCATCGACAAGTTCAAAATGGGCTTGTTTAATTTTCTCGTTACTCGTAAGAATGTCTTCAATCAGGCTTTTAAGAAGCTCCGACTCCTGATGAATGTCTTGGTCAACTACTTCAGAAAGATCATGTCTGAGCTCTTTAGAATGGACAAGTTTATTTTTATTCTCCATCATAATCCTCCTTTTTAAGTTCGTCAACGAAGGTGTCTACGGTTTGCTTTATGAACTGGTCAATCGCAACATGTTGTTTCTTATAATGTTCTTTAACCACCTCATCAAGGTGCGTGCTTAAATCGTGAACCGCTGTGGTGTTGAATAATTTTTGAACCGATAAATGAAGTTCTTCAATCAGATGAATGACTTGATCGTACGCCTCTTCATTAAGATTTTTGAGTGCTTTTTTTAAACGTGATTTTTCTTCGAGAGCGTGTTGTTTTTTATTTTCAAACGTCTTATCAATGTCACTTTCTATCTGTTCTAGTTTTCTTGTATAACCTAGAATTTCATCGTTTACCTTTTTAAGTTCTTGTTGTAAGGTCTCTTTCATTTGTTCTTTGTCTTTAATCAACGTTTGTTGTAAAGCCTCGTATTTCTTGTCGAGGTTGACTTGTTGGTCTTTAAACATATTCTCAGATTCTTTTAAGGTCTTTTGTTGTTGTTTCTTTTCAAACGCAATCGTATCCTGTTTAGAACTCTCAAACTGATCTAATACCTCTAGCGCTTCCGTAAGACGTTGTTCCAATAAAGAAAGATGTTGGCGGTGACTTTCAAGGGTATTTTCGATGTCTTTGACACGTTGATGTTCCACGTTTGCAAGCTCTGTATCGTATTGATCTTTGAGCGTTTGTTCTTCTTTTTCAAATACTTTCTGTAGCGCATCTCGTTCTTGTTCAGATTGCTTAATTTTAACTTTAAGTTCAGTAATACGCTGTTCGTAATGATCAAGTTTAGACTGTGCCACAACTTTCGCTTTTTTGAGAATCTTACCTTCAATTTTATCGATGGTTCGCTTGAGTGTTTGTTCCTCGTTTTGGTATTTTTTAAGATTTTTATCGACGCTGCTCAGAGTTTTATCTTTGAGTTTATCCGCCCGTTTTTTGGTTGCTTCAACAAACGCTTCACTTTCAGCAATCAAGGCATTAAAGTTCACCTTCATCTCATCCATAATGCGTGAGGTTTCTGTTTTCAGGGTTTGTTCTTGTAAACTCACCAATTGTTCGAGTAAGCTACGAATGGCGCTGAGGTTTTCACGCCCTTTAGCACGAATCTTTTTGCGCGTTTGATCATACGCTTTCTCAAGCGAAGATAAGACGCTTGTTTGATGCTGTTTTGCTTGTTCAATGTATTTATCGTGTTTTTGCTTGAGTTGTGCATCGTTGTTTTTAGAGGATTGGTGACTTAAGTTATCTTCAAGTTTAGATTTTAAGACATAATGATTCGCATCGATGGCATCATTGATAATGTTTTTGAAGGATTTTTCAAAAATTTGAAAATGTTCCTGGCTACAAAGCGTGAGTAGAACCTTGATGTCATGACGCTCACCGACCAGGGTTTGTCGGTCATCTGAGATTTGGTTTAGTAAGTCTTTATAGCTGACATCGAGTTCATGAAGACGCGTTGAAAGAACCGTCTTTTTGGCATTAATGTAGTTTCTAGCCTCGGCCGTTTCCTTTTGATAAACATCATCTAAACGATGTGATTTTTGTGATTTTTGAGCTTCGAGTGATTCTATTTGTTCTAAAATACCATGGTATTGAGCGTAAATAGTGTCGTATTGACCCTTGACATCATCGAGTGCTTCATGACGAATCTCTTTAATTAAGTCTTCTTGGTCTGTCGTGGTTTGTTTAATCTGTTGCTGCAAGTTTTGAATGGTCAGATTGTGTGCATCATATTGCATGTCATTTTGTTCATTTAAATCTTTTAAAGCTCGGCTTTCACGACGCTTGATGTCTTGCGTTAAACGCTCGGCTTTTTCGTTTACCTCAGCTTCTAAAAGACTTTTTTTATCTTTCCATAAATCAATTTCTAGGGATAAAATCCCTTTTTTTGAAGCGTAGTTATTACTTGAAAGCGCGATATCTAATTGGTGTTTTTCTAAGGTTTTATGGTGGGTACTTTTAATTTTCGCGACCGCCTCTTTACGATCGATTTCGTTAATTTCTAAGGCGTAATCGTGTTCTAAGGCTTTTAATTTAATCTCTTTGTCAATGTCGTAGAGTTGTTTTTCATGCTCGATTTTAAGTTTCTCTACACCCAGACTCAGTTGTTCAGATTGAATGTCAAGAATTTCTTTGGCTTTGATGAAGGCGTGTTGCTTTTTTTGATAAAACGCATCCAAGAAAAGTTGTTGCTCATCGAGTCCATCGTAAAGGGATTGAGCTTTATGGTGAATGTCTTCCAATAATTGATGACGTTTTTGTTGAAAGGCATTAAAGTGGATTAGAAATTGTTCAAAGAAATCACTGAGACCTTCTTTTAGATGCGATAGAAGAAGCTTATGGGCTAGCGAAGAGTCAATCACGTCTAAGCGATAAATCTTTAAAGCATCAAAAAACGCTTGTGAACTTTCTTGCCACAATTTTTTCTGTTTTAAAATTTGTTGGTCCAGTGTATCGTAAATCCGCGCCATTTCACTATCAATTTGTTGAAGTATTTTAAGCGTGAGCGTATCGATAGATTTATACATCGTGGTGCGTTGTTGATCGAGAGACTCATAAAATTGAATGTAGTCAAGGAAAAATTGCTTTTCTGTGGTACTGATGGTTTTGTGAGCTTCACTGTTTAATATTTTAAGCACATCTAGGCGTGCTTGTTTGTTTTGTTTTAGCGCCTCTTTTGTAAATTTTTGGCGCAAGTCAAACACGGGTTTATGATGTTGTTGGTGAGCACTTTGATAGTTGAGTAACAAATCGGCAATCGAATCAAAGGTTTTACTGCCTTCAAGCATGATGTATTCAAGCCGTTCGAAGTTACTCACATAATGTTCTTGGTGTTCTTCAAGTTCATGTTGAAGGGACTGAATTTTAGTTTCAATGCCTTCTTTTTCACGGTTTGTAAGTGTGGTCAGTTCTTTATCAACAAACCGTAGTCTTTGGGTAAGTTCGTTTTCGTCGTAGGTGTGAGTTTTCTTGAGCCGATTCAACAATCGATTTAGCTCTTCTCGAAGTGGTTTTTGACTCTCAACGATAATTTTAGCAATCTTATTTTCTTGGGTAGGATCATCTTCGGATTGTTCAACTTCAGTGATTTTTTGTTGCAACTTTAAAAGCGCATCATCGAGCTGTTCAATTTTCGTTTCTAAAGGCGTTAGGGTTTGTTGAAAAGAGGCTTCAATCA
>SKGG01000052.1 GCA_007117565.1 Candidatus Izemoplasma sp.
AACCTTAAAAACCTTAAAAACAAGACTCGATGACGCCGCTAATAAAATCGATGGTGACGTTCGTAGACGTTTGAAACCCTTGTTCACATCCGCTGAAGAAAAAGCGCAATTCTTGAAACGTCATGCTGAAAACAAGGTACCCAAAGACGCATTAAGTGACTATCAAGGGCCTATTTATTTAGGTATTGATGCTGGAAGTACCACGAGTAAAGTGGTCGCAATCAGTCAAGAAAAAACGCTCCTATTTGATTACTATACCTCAAACCAAGGGAACCCTGTTGAACGTATTAAAGAAGCCCTCGAACAATTTTACCAAGAAAAACATGCGGAAGCTTACGTGGCTGGCGCGTATGCGACGGGTTATGGCGAAGCGCTCATGCAAGCGGCTTTTTCCTTAGATGGCGGCGAGGTCGAGACCATTTGTCATTATGAAGCTGCGAAATATTTCGATCCTAACGTGGAGTTTGTCATTGACATTGGTGGGCAAGATATGAAATGTTTTACGGTCGACCAAGGCGTGATTTCTTCAATTGTGTTGAATGAAGCCTGTTCGAGTGGTTGTGGCTCATTCATTGAATCCTTTGCGCATAGTTTAGATCATGAAATTGATCAGTTCGCTTCAATCGCGTTAAATGCGCAGGCGCCTGTGGATTTAGGTAGTCGCTGTACGGTGTTCATGAACTCATCGGTGAAACAAGCACAAGCAGAGTCTGCACAAGTGGCTGACATTAGTGCAGGCTTAGCGTTTAGTGTGGTTAAGAATGCCCTTTATAAAGTCATTCGTGCTCATAATGTTAAAGAAGAATTTGGCACCCATATTTTAGTTCAAGGGGGCACATTCAAAAACGATGCTGTGTTACGTGCTTTCGAGTTAGAAACCGATGTTGAAGTTATACGGCCTTCGATTGCACCACTCATGGGTGCGTTTGGTGCGGCGCTCTTAGCGCTTGAAAACAGCGATGCGTTACGACCTTCAAGCATACTATCGAAAGCGCAACTTGACACCTTTACTTACGAACAAAAGCATGCGGTGTGTCGTCATTGCTTTAACCTTTGCCCTCTGACCATCAACGTCTTTAAAGAGGGTAAACCCTACATTTCAGGCAATCGCTGTGAACGGGGTGCCGGCGTTAAAGCATCAGAAAACCCGTTACCCAACTTATATTTACAAAAATATGAGTGGCTGATTGAAGAACCCGTGAAAACCAAAACATACGACTTGAAAGTGGGCATTCCTTTAGCGCTTAACATGTTTGAAAACTTACCGTTTTGGCGCGCGTTTTTTGATGCGCTTTCTATTGAAGTCATCGTCAGTGGTCGTTCCAGCAAAAAACTATATGAACGCGGTCAAGACTCGATTCCAAGTGATACCGTCTGTTACCCTGCAAAACTGGTCCACGGACATATTGAATCGCTGTTAATGAAAGACGTTGATTTCATTTTTTATCCTAACATGCCGTTTCATCCTTTAGAAAAAGATCATGGACATAATCATTACAATTGTCCCATTGTCGCGCATTACCCTGAAGTGATTGAAGCAAATTTAGATGACATTGCAAAACAGCCCTTTTTAAAACCTTATGTAACTTTAAGTGACAGGGCTCGTTTTGTTAAAACGATGCAATTAACGTTAGAACCGTTTGCTAAAATCCCCAAAAAACATTTCATCCTTGCGTATGAAGAAGGCCTAAAAGCTTATCAAAACTATCAACAAAAAGTTCAAAAGGCTGGGGATGAGGCCATTGATTATGCGATTAAGCACGATCTAAACATCATGGTCTTAGCGGGCCGACCCTATCACATTGACCCAGAAATCAATCACAGCATTCCAAAACTACTTCGATCGCTAAACACCGTCGTTTTAAGTGAAGATGCGATTGCGCATCGAGCAAGTGCTGAAAACTTAAATGTGTTGAACCAATGGACCTACCATACAAGGCTATATGATGCCGCGTTAGCGACCACTGAGCTACCGAAAGCTGAATATGTTCAACTGGTTTCTTTTGGTTGCGGCTTAGATGCCATCACGGCAGATGAAATTAAAGATCTACTGGAACAGCACAACAAACTCTACACGCAGATCAAAATCGATGAGATCTCCAACTTAGGGGCGGTAAACATTCGTTTACGGAGTCTTTTAGCGACCATGAACCGGGAGGCCCGTCATGAGTAATCAAACGAAAGAAGCCCGTGCTGTATTTACTGAAGCGATGCGTGAAACCTATACCGTCTTAGTACCCCAAATGGCGCCCTACCATTTTGGTTATTTAGTAGAGGCCTTTAAAAGTGAAGGGTATAAAGCCGAACTTTTACAAAACGATTCCATCGAACTGATTCATGAAGGGATGAAGTATTCACATAACGATATTTGTGTCCCGGCTATGTTGGTCATTGGCCAGTTCATTGATGCCTTAAAAACGCGTCCTGAAGGCACCGAAAACGTCGCGCTGATCATCACCCAAACCGGAGGTGCTTGCCGCGCTTCAAACTATATTTCTTTACTGAGAAAAGCGCTTAAAAAAGCAAAGCTTGGTCACGTACCAGTCATCAGTCTTAATGCCTTAGGATTTGAAAAAAATCCTGGGTTTAAAGTCGGTCCTGTGTTATTACATAAGTTACATGATGCGATTTTACTAGGTGATTTGATGATGTTGCTGACGCAACATGCGAAAGCATATGCGACTGACATGAGCGCTTTAGAAACAGTGATTGAGGGCTGTGAAAAGCGGATGCGGCAGTATTATCATCATCGTCGTTTATTCACTTGGCGTCGTGCCAATAAAATGGCCCAGGCGATGATTGATGCGTTTAAATCCCTTACCTTTAGTCAAGAACCTAAACCCAAAGTGGGGGTGGTGGGTGAAATCTATGTGAAATATTCTCCCTTAGGCAACAATCATTTAGAAGCCCTCCTAGAACAAGAAGGGGTTGAGGTGGTGACCCCACCAATTTATGATTTCTTTTTGTACAGTTTTGATTCTAAAGCCCATGACATTCAGCGATACGGTGGAAAAAGGGCCACACGTTGGGCGTTTTTAGGGTTTGTTAAATACATTGAATGGCGCCGCTCTAAAATCCGTAAAAAACTGATTAAAGCGGGCTATGACACACCGATTCCTTACGCAAAGATCAAAGCGTTAGTCAATGACTTCTTAGACGTTGGCCTTCATGCGGGTGAAGGTTGGTTACTGACCGCAGAAATGATCGATCTGATCACGCACGGCGTACCAAACATTGTCTGTACGCAACCGTTTGGCTGCTTACCTAATCATATTGCCGGGAAGGGCATGTTTAAAAAACTCAAAAAGGTTTTCCCTGAAGCTAACATTGTCGCGATTGACTATGACACCAGTGCGTCCACAATCAACCAAAAAAATCGCATTAGCCTGATGTTGGCAAATGCCTTTGAGCAGCTTAAGATTAAGGAGAAACAATCATGAATGCCTTTACTTTGCACCAAACCGATACGAAATCTCAAGCTAGACTAGGCACACTGAATACGTTTCACGGCGATGTGCCAACGCCTGTGTTTATGCCTGTTGGCACGCAAGCGACGGTCAAAACTTTGGATGTTAACGAAGTTGATGAAGTCTCCGAAGGCCTTATCTTAGGGAATACCTATCATTTGTGGCTCCAACCAGGTGAAGCGATTGTTGCAAACCATGGTGGTTTGCATACGTTTATGAACTGGCCTAAAGCGCTCTTAACCGACAGCGGTGGCTATCAAGTGTTTTCACTAGCCAATCAGCGTAAAATAGCTGAAGAAGGTGTTTATTTTAAACATCATAAGAGCGGTGAATCCTTGTTTTTATCGCCTGAAAAAAGCATTCAAATTCAAGAAGCGTTAGGCGCTGACATCGTTATGAGTTTTGATGAATGCCCGCCGTTTCATGCGTCTTATGATTACCATCAAGCTTCACTTGAACGCACTTTACGCTGGGCAGAACGTGGAAAAGCCATTTTTAAAGGCGATGCTCAGTGGCTTTTTGGTATTGTTCAAGGCGGTCCGCACCATGACCTTCGTCAACATTCACTTAAAAAATTGTTAGACATTGGGTTTGACGGGTATGCGATTGGCGGTTTATCTGTGGGTGAAACAAAAGCAGAGATGAATGAAGTCCTCACCCACTTAACGCATCAAATGCCAGATGATAAACCACGTTATCTCATGGGTGTCGGCACACCAGAAGATCTGTTGATGGGCATTGCGAAGGGGATTGATATGTTCGATTGTGTCAACCCAACACGCTTGGCAAGACACGGGAGTGCCTACACCCTGCAAGGAAGAATTGCGATTAAAGCTCAAAAATTCGCGACCGACTTAAACCCCATTGACACGTCATGTCAGTGTAAGGTGTGTCAAAACTATACACGCAGTTATCTACGTCATTTATTCAAAGCCAATGAAACTCTAGGTCAGCGTTTAGTAAGCTATCACAATCTTCACTTTTTGAAAACAATGATGGCGCAAGCCAGAGAAGCTATTAAAGCAGGACATTACACAACCTTTATGAATGAATTTCTAAGCGTCTACAAACCATAAGAATTTGCTGTTTTTGTGTTTTTTTACGCTACTTTGCGTTATAATGTAATAAATCTATTCGGAGGGAAAATATGTTTGAAACTAGCGAAACGTTTAGCCAAAAACCTTCGATTAAAGTCATCGGTGTTGGCGGCGGTGGCGGAAACGCTGTAAAC
>SKGG01000008.1 GCA_007117565.1 Candidatus Izemoplasma sp.
GATGAAAACTTAGCAGGGATCATGTTGACCAACCCGAATACTTTAGGGATGTTTGAAAGAGACATTGTTGAAGTTGCTGATTTGATTCATGAACACGGTGGCCTGCTCTATTACGATGGCGCCAACCTTAATCCTATTTTAGGAAAAGTACGTCCTGGCGACATGGGCTTTGACATCATGCATATCAATTTACATAAAACGTTCTCAACGCCTCACGGCGGAGGCGGACCGGGCTCTGGTCCTGTCGGCGTGGCTGAACACTTGGTGCCGTTTTTACCAAAACCCGTCATTAAAAAAGTTGCTGAGCGTTATACCATCGAGACCGATAATGACACAACGTTAGGTCAAATTTCTCATTTTTACGGCAACGTTGGTGTGGCGATGAAAGCGTACATTTACATCCTCTCTAATGGTAAAGAACACTTACCTGAAGTGGCCAAATACGCAGTCTTAAACGCGAATTATGTGAAAGAGTCTTTAAAAGATCTTTACGAGTTACCGGTTGAAGGTGTGTGTAAACATGAGTTTGTCTTTAACGGTTTAAAAGATAAATCAACCGGTGTGACGACGCTTGATGTTGCCAAACGCCTGCTCGACTTTGGCGTTCATCCACCGACCATTTATTTTCCATTGCTCTATAAAGAATCACTCATGGTCGAACCTGTCGAAACCGAATCAAAACAGACGTTAGATCGGTTTATTGAGGTGATGCGACACATCGCTAAAGAAGCAAAAAATCAACCAGACCTTGTAAAAGGTGCTCCGCATAACACCACGGTTAAGCGTTTGGATGAAGCGATGGCCGCTCGTCAACCCATCGTTAAATACTCTGATATTCCAAAATAATCTAGTGCGGTTTGTCAGTCACGTCACTGGCAAGCCGCATTTCGTGCTTTAAAGGCAAATTTGCTTGCATTTCATAGCACTTAATGATAAAGTATTCACGTGTTAAAGGAGGAAGACTATGCGCGTACAATTTGTCTTGCGTTGCACCGAGTGCAACAATGAAAATTATATTATGACGAAAAACAAAAAAACGCATCCTGGACGCATGGAAGTAAAAAAATTCTGTCCTAAATGCAATAAACAAACGATGCATCGTGAGAAAAAATAAAAGAACTTCCTCTGGGAAGTTTTTTTTCAATTGAGAGGTGAGTGTCATGGCGTACATTGTTGGCGTTGATATTGGAGGAACGACCATTAAATTTGGTTTTTTTAATGAAGACGCAGAACTGATCGATAAGTTTAGCATTGAAACCGTCATCACCCATGAGCCGCATGATTTACTAGACGTGATCGCGTCAACGATTGAACAAAAGATTCCACTACAAGATTTGATTGGCATCGGACTAGGGGTCCCAGGGCCTGTCGTGGATGGCGTGGTCTATGGTGCGGTTAATCTAGATTGGAAAACCGTTGATGTGGTAAATTATTTTAGCTTGCGTTTACCTGAGGTGAACGTCGCGGTCCACAATGATGCTAACGTGGCGGCGTTAGGCGAAACCCATTTTGCAGCGAAAGCGTATCAAAACACCATCATGATTACTTTAGGCACCGGTGTGGGTGGCGGTGTTATTTTAAATGGTAAAATTTGGACCGGCTCGTATGGTGTGGGTGGTGAGATTGGCCATATGAAAGTAAGTTCTGAAAAAATCAAATGTAATTGTGGGAATGAAGGCTGTTTAGAGACCATCGCTTCCGCGACAGGAATTAAACGCCGAGCGCAACATTACATTGAATCAGGGTATGTTTCATCATTGGTTGCCCCCTATTCCGCAAAAACGGTGTTTGAAATGGCTAAATCAGGGGATATTGCGGCTGAGAAAGTCATCGATGATTTAACCGATACATTGGCTAAAGCCTTACAAATACTCGCAGTCACGTTTGACCCTGAAGCCTTCATTTTGGGCGGTGGCGTGTCTCAAGCGGGCGAATACTTGCGCGCCAAAATTGAAACAAAGTTTAAATCGTTAGCGTTTGGCCAACAAGGTGATTTGATTCAAATTGAACTCGCTACCCTTGGCAACGATGCGGGCATCTATGGCTGTTTAAAGGCGGTTATCGATGCTTAAGATGATTTTAAATGAGTTTGCCGAGAACAGTTATATTCTCACGGAAGACTCAACGACCTACGTCATTGATCCGGGCTCGAATACCGCTGCGATGATGGACTATTTAAAGACCCATCAACTTGCACCTAAGGCAATCTTATTGACCCATGGTCATTTCGATCATATTCAAGGGGTGAATACGCTCATTCATTCCTATAGAGTCCCGGTGTATATTCATCCAGATGAGCGTGATTTTCTCTTTGATCCTAATCTAAATTTAAGCGCACTCATGCGTGAGCCTTATCGTGTCTTTAAAAAAGATTTTGTTCAGACTTATGCTTCTAACCAAACGTTTCCACTCGGCGATACACATCTTAAAGTGATCCATACACCAGGACACACGAGAGGATCAGTCAGTTTTGCTTATGATGATGTTTTGTTTAGTGGCGATGCGTTATTTAAAGAAAATATTGGACGCACGGATTTACCTACGGGTGACTATGCGACACTGATAGAGACGATTAAAGCGTTGACCCAAACGCACGCTGACAACACCCTTGTGTATCCCGGACATGGACCGATGACGACCATCGTTCATGAAAAACATCATAATCCTTACTTGAAAGAGTGATACTATGCGCACCTTTGTGATATTTTTATTTAGTTTGTTAGCGATTTTAACGATAGCCTCGGTACTCTTCAATCAAGCGCAAGACGCGCTTGCCACGCATGAAACACACATCGCGAACACGGCGCCGATTCAAAACACACAAGAATTTTTTCAAGTACAAGAGGCATTGAATGATTTGAATGGACGTTTTGTACTCGTACGCTTATTTATGAACGATGAAATAAATCATTTAACTAATCAATTGGAGGCCTTTGATATGGCAGAACATTCAGAACTCAACGCTTATGAAGCGTTCTTATCAGAAACAAACCCACGCGTCACCATCGAGGTGGGTGATTTTGGTACCATGACCCTTGAACTTTTTCCTGAGGTCGCGCCAAATTCAGTGAATAACATGATCCAGTTAATCGAAAACGGCTATTATGATGGCTTAGTGTTTCATCGTGTGATTTCGGGCTTCATGATTCAAGGCGGTTGGGGCGACGACACAGGCTGTGTGATCGCCGGTGAATTCTCCGCGAACGGATTTAACAATCCATTAAGACACACCAGAGGTGTCTTGTCGATGGCCCGTACCAACGTGATGAATTCCGCGACATCGCAATTTTTCATCGTGCATCAAAACGCGTCACACTTAGATGGCCAATATGCTGCGTTTGGTGCGTTAGTTGATGGCTTTGATGTGCTTGATCGGATTGCCAATGTCCGTACTGGGTTTCAAGATCGACCATCCAGTGACGTCATCATGACTCGTGTAACCGTAGATTTACGTGGCTACACCCCTGAAGCACCCGTTTGTGTGACTCCATAAGGCAAAGAAATTTGCCTTTTTTTATGCATTTAGCACTCTTCGCTTGACAGTGCTATTCGAGTTGTTTATAATGTCATTAGCATTGTTTATTGCCGAGTGCTAAAGGGGGTTTCCCATGTTAAGTCAACGTCAGAAAGATGTCCTCAGATTGATTGTCGAAGAGTTTGTCAAAACCGCTGAACCAGTAGGATCAAGGACTTTGTCTAAACTGCTCGACTTTTCGCCTGCAACGATTCGCAACGACATGGCGGATTTGGAAGAATTAGGCTACTTAGAAAAAACGCATTCTTCATCAGGCCGTGTTCCAAGTGAAAAAGGCTATCATTATTATGTCGAAACGCTGATGCAAGAAGACGATACGACGATTGACCTTAAGGTGATTGATAACCTCTTTAAAGACAGTGACAAAAACCGTGACGATACGATTGAAGAAGCTATTAACTTATTGTCACAGTTAACGAATTACACCACCATTGCGCTTGGTCCTCAGGCGCGAAACTCTAAAGTTAAACGGATTGAACTCATTCCGCTATATGAGCGTGTGAGTGTGCTATTGGTCATCACGAATTTGGGTCATGTTGAGAGTAAGCAAATCACACTGCCTGAAAACGTGAATTTAGAACAACTCACTAAAATTGTGCAAATTCTTAATGAGATCCTCATCGATGTCCCCATTGGACAAGTGAGTGAAAAGCTTCATTATGAAATAAGCCAACAGTCCATTAAAGAACTGCTTGACTATAACGAACGTATCTTAGATGCTTTCTTAGAAGCGTTTAGTCAATTTGCAGAGAGTAAGTATTTTTTATCAGGCCAAAGCAACATGCTTTATCAACCTGAGTTTAGTGATTTAGAGCGTGTGCGTGAGTTGATGAACTTTTTTGAACGCAACGACATCTTAAAACTGGTCGACCACTCCGATAACAAAGGTTTGACTGTTCGCATCGGGCACGAAAATCAAGTGACCGAGATGAAAGATTGTTCGGTAGTGATGGTTCCTTATGACATCGGTCATGAAGAACAAGGCACCATTGCGGTTGTCGGGCCAACCCGAATGGATTATCAAAAAGTCATACCGTTATTGAAATATTTAGCGGCACACATTTCAAAACTTTATCACAAATCATAAGGAGGCA
>SKGG01000078.1 GCA_007117565.1 Candidatus Izemoplasma sp.
ACAACCCAACTATGAAAACCGTGGTCATTGGTGTGATCGGTGCAGATGTGCATGCGGTAGGCAATAAAATCATTCATCATGTCCTTGAAGAAGCCGGCTTTCACGTCGTGAATATCGGTGTCTTATCCACTCAAGAAGATTTCATCCATGCGGCGATCGAAACAAACGCCGAAGCCATCCTTGTCTCCAGTCTTTACGGACACGGAGAAATGGATTGTTTATACTTTAAACAAAAATGTGTCGAAGCTGGACTCAATCATGTCAAACTCTATGTTGGTGGCAACATTGTTGTAGGCAAACAGGACTTTAAAGCGGTCGAGGCCCGCTTTAAAAAAATGGGATTTGACCGTGTCTATCCGCCTGGGGCAAACATTGAAAGTGCCCTTGAAGAAATTAAACAGGATTTAGGCATGTTATGAGCGTTCAGCTGCTCGTTGATTTTGGGTCTACCTACACCAAAATCACCGCCGTCGATTTACAACATGGTCTCGTCGTCGGCACCGCAAGCGCCCCAACCACCGTTAAAACAAACGTCATGGAAGGGTTTAATGCGGCCTTAAAAAAGTTAGAAAGCACCCACCCCCTGCCTGGTGAAATCACGGGCATTTCAGCATGTTCATCGGCGGCTGGCGGTTTAAAAATGGCGGCGATCGGCCTCGTTGAAGAACTGACCGTTGAAGCCGCAAAACGCGCCTGTTTAGGCGCCGGTGCTTTGGTGAATCATGTTTTTTCACATCACCTAAACCGTAAAGACATTAAAGCCTTAAAAGACGCCCCCATTGACATCATCTTACTCGCGGGGGGCACCGATGGAGGCAACAAAGAGTGCATCATTCATAACGCTAAAAAACTGAAAGAAGCAGCGCTCGGTAAACCCATCATTGTCGCGGGCAACAAAGACGCCCAGGATGAGATCGATGCAATCTTTGAAGGCACGAACATTGAATACTACATTGTCGATAATGTCATGCCAGCGCTAAGAACGCTCAACGTCAAAGAAGCCAAACAGGTTATTAGACAAATCTTTATCACTAAAATCGTCGAAGCTAAAGGCATCAAAAAAGCCGAACAAACGATCGGCGACATCATCATGCCAACCCCTGAAGCGGTCTTGGTCGCCGCGGAACTTTTAGCCAAAGGCTACGAAGAGGAAGAAGGGTTTGGCGAGCTGATGGTCATCGATGTGGGTGGCGCCACGACCGATGTGCATACGATTGGTCAAGGTTTCCCCAAACGCACCGAAGTGATTTTTAAAGGGCTCCAAGAACCATTTGCGAAACGCACGGTGGAAGGCGATTTAGGCATGCGCTACAGCGCGAAAGCCTTGCTTTCTTTAGTCTCACCTTATGAGTTTAAACGCTACTCAAACTATGAAGGGGACGTCGAAGCGGCGGCTAATAAACGCTACGAAGACGTCAATTATTTGCCTGAAAACGACGCTGAGCGCGAGTTCGACCAAGCACTCGCCCGCATCTGTTGTGACCTTTCGATGTCCCGTCATGTCGGTCATGTTGAAGTGGTCTACACCCCTCTTGGCAACATGTATTATCAAATCGGTAAAGACTTAAGCGACATTCAATACGTCATTGGCACCGGGGGCATTTTAATTAATCACCCTGAGGCTAAAAACATCTTGCAAGAAGTGAATCAAAAAAGTGAACGAAAACTTGAACTTAGACCCACCGATCCGACCATTTTGCTTGACCAAGACTACATCCTCTCAGCGATGGGCTTGCTTGCGCAAAAACACCCCAAACTTGCCCTCAAACTCATGAAAAAACATCTTGTTTAGGAGCCGCCATGATTGAAAATAAAAAAATAGACCTCGATGTCTTTTTAGCCAAGCGCGCCAAAATACTCACCGCTTGGCCCACAGGCGCTTCTGAAGCGCTGTCGTTAGAACACGCCGTTAGCACGTTAAAAGCGGTGCCTTTACACAAGCAGTTTGCGCATGTCCTAGATGAAGCCAAAGCGGCTGGCAAAACACTCATTCAACCACGTGCTGGTGTCGCTTTAATTGATCAACACATTGAACTTTTAACCTACTTACAAGACGTCGGTGGGGCGGATTTACTCCCTTCGACCATTGATGCCTACACAAGACACAACCGTTACGACCAAGCCGAAGATGGCATCAAAGCCTCAAAAAAAGAAAAACGCAGCATGCTCAACGGCTTTCCTGCGGTCAACCATGGGGTGGAGGGCTGTAAACTTGTCTTAGACGCGGTTAATCGCCCCTTACAAGCGCGTCATGGCACACCAGATGCGCGTTTACTCAGTGAAATCATTCATGCGGCCGGCTGGACTTCAAATGAAGGCGGCGGGATTTCTTATAACATTCCTTATGCGAAAAACATTGCGCTTGAAGATTCGATTCGTTACTGGCAATACGTGGACCGGCTGGTAGGGTATTACGAAGAACAAGGCATTCGCCTCAACCGTGAACCTTTCGGGCCACTGACAGGGACGTTGGTGCCGCCTTGCATCTCGCATACCGTGGCGATCATTGAAGCGCTCCTCGCGGCCGAACAAGGCGTCAAACATCTGACGGTTGGTTATGGTATGGGCGGACACGTCATTCAAGACGTCGCAGCGTTACAAACGCTTGAAACCTTAACGACCTATTACTTAAAACTCTTTGGTTATAACGACGTCACCGTCACGACGGTCTTCCATCAGTGGATGGGCGGCTTCCCAGCCGATGAATCTGCTGCTTTAGCCTTAATTTCGATGGCCTCGATGGTCGCGGCCATGGGTAAAGCGACGAAAATGATCACCAAAACACCCCATGAATCCGCAGGCGTACCCACCAAAGAAGCCAACGCTCAAGGGCTCATCGCCTCAAAAACCATCTTAAATCTGATGAACACCCAGCCTTTCCCAAGTTCCGAGGCGCTCGAAAAAGAAAAAGCCTTGATTAAAAAAGAAGTCGATCAACTGCTATACGCGACGCTTCACATCGGCCAAGGCGATTTAGCCAAAGGCGCGGTAAGAGCGTTTGCGAATGGCCTTTTAGACATTCCTTTTGCGCCCAGTGAAATGAACCTTGGTAAAATCTTACCCGCCCGCGACGCTGAAGGTGCCATCAGAATTGTGAACTTTGGCTCGCTTGCGCTTGATCAAAACATTAAAGACCATCATCAAAGCTTACTCTCAAAACGAGCCAACCAACAACAACGTGAGATTAACTTCCAAATGACGATCGATGACGTGTATGCGATCGCACAAACAAAATTGGTCGGTGAACGCCGATGAAAATTATCGATGTCCTCACCGCCAAAGGCAACACAGGCTTTTACTTTGACGACCAACGTGCCATCAAAGCAGGCGCTGTGATGGATGGATTTGCGTATGTAGGGAGTCCTCAAACCCTGCATTTTAGTGCCATTCGTCAAGCGGGCGAAGCCCTTAGTATTCTCTTGATTTTAGACGATGGACAGATCGCCAAAGGCGACTGTGCGGCGGTCCAATATAGCGGTGCCAGTGGCCGTGGTCCGCTCTTTTTAACCGAGCTTTATGAACCGTTCTTTCACAAACATCTTAAGGGCCGTTTGATTGGTTTAGATGTGCGCGACTTTTTAACCCACGCCAGGACCTTTGACACCTTACAAATTGAAGGCAAACGTCTCCATACGGCGCTACGTTATGGCATTTCACAAGCCTTACTGGATGCGTGTGCTAAAAGTTATGGCATCCCGGTGGCGGCGGTTGTGCGCCAACTGTATGAAATCGATGACACGTCCTATGAGTCTGTGCCTATTTTTGCGCAAAGCGGGGATGACCGTTATTTAAACGTCGATAAGATGATCATCAAAGAAGCCGATGTCTTACCGCATGCGCTCATCAACAACATCGACACTAAACTCGGCCGTCAGGGCGAGTTGTTGTTAACGTATGTGGATTGGCTAAAAACGCGCATCCTCGAAAAACGTTTAAGAGACGACTATACGCCGATTTTACACATCGATGTGTATGGCACCATCGGCATCATTTTTGATGAAGATACGACGCGTATGACGCAATATCTTGCGGCTTTATCACAGGCAGCCAAACCGTTTAAACTCCGCATTGAAGGGCCTGTGGATTGCGGTGATCAAGCCGGCACCATGGCCGCCTTGCATGCGTTAAAAAAAGCACTCGAAGACGCGGCTATTGACCTTGAAATAGTTGCGGATGAGTGGTGTAACACCTTTGACGATGTCAAAGCCTTTATCAAAGAAGATTGCGCGCACATGATTCAAGTCAAAACCCCAGATTTAGGGAGTGTTCATAACACCATCGAAGCGTTGCTTTATTGCCATGCGCACGGCATCGGGGCGTATAGCGGGGGCACCTGTAATGAAACCGACATCTCCGCACACATCACCACCTCGATTGCGATCGCTACCAAAGCATCTCAAGTCCTCGCAAAACCAGGCATGGGCACCGATGAGGGGCTCATGATTGTTAAAAATCATATGGCAAGAGAACTTGCCTTATTAAGGAGAGGGTCATCATGATTGTCAGTGGATCGTTAGAATCCAACGATTGTCTCATCACCCTAAGTCCCGCAGAAACCTTTGGTGTACGGTTAGAAAGTGTGGTCTATGCGGCCTAT
>SKGG01000021.1 GCA_007117565.1 Candidatus Izemoplasma sp.
GGGCTTGCGAACGCTCGCGTTCTTGCGCGAACACCTTTTGCTGAGTTGTTAAACTCTGTTCAAGACCAGCAATCGCCTCTTGGTGTTCTTTTTGAAGAGCCTTTTGCTCTTTTTCAATGTGTTTTTTGTGCTGTTCTAAAGCTTTATCATGCTTGTGTTCTTTTTGTTGATAGTCTTTGTAAATTTTCTCATACTTCCCTGTTGACTCGTCTTGTTTGCGATCAAAGAGTTTTTGAGCTTTTTGAATAACGAAATTGCGTTTTAAACGCAATCCTTTTTTCTCCTCAGACATACGCTGCCTCCCAGTTTAAGTAAAACCCATCAATTTCGATAATTATACCATAGCCAAGCGCTTAAAACAATGTAAGCTCATCGCGTTTATAGGGATTTCCATTGGTAAAAAAATCGCTATCATGTATAATCACTATGAGGAGTTGATATCATGCGTGAAGAAATACTTTCCGCATTCCCCCAAGAAGGGGATTTAGAGGCCTTATCTTTAAGACCTCAAACGCTTGATGAATACATCGGACAAGATACGGTCAAAGAGATGATTGACATCTTTATTCGGGCCGCCAAAAAAAGAAAAGAAAGTTTAGACCACGTGCTTTTGTATGGGCCACCAGGCTTAGGGAAGACCACTTTAGCTAACATTATTGCCAATGAAGTCGGCGTCTCGATTAAAATCACGAGTGGTCCCACCATTGAAAAAAGTGGGGATTTAGCGGTGTTACTGACCAGTTTAGAACCAGGTGATATTTTATTTATTGATGAAATCCATCGTTTACCTAAAGTGGTCGAAGAAGTCCTATATCCTGCGATGGAGGATTTTGCGATTGATTTAATCGTGGGTAAAGATCATGCGACCAAAGCAATCAGGGTTGATTTACCGCCCTTTACACTGATCGGTTCGACCACACGCTTTGGCGACTTGACCGCACCTCTAAGAGATCGTTTTGGGGTCGTACACAAGCTTGAGTATTACGATCAAGACGCGTTAGAAAAGATTTGTCAACGGACCGCAAGGCTTTATGAAGCGACCATTACCGATGACAGTGTGGTGGAAATAGCTAGACGCTCACGTGGGACACCAAGGATTACGAATCGGCTGTTTAGACGCGTGCGTGATTTCGCCGATGTGCTTAATGACGGCGTCATTGACAATGACATCACCGCGACAGCACTAACGAAACTCCACATCGATCCGCTTGGCCTCGATCAAATCGATTATGATTATTTAAATGGTTTAATCGACCGCTTTAAAGGAGGCCCTGTAGGCATTGAAAGTTTAGCTTCAAGCATCTCAGAAGAGGTCACAACATTGGAAGAAGTGACGGAACCTTATCTTCTTAAAATTGGTTTCATCGCGCGCACTCCGCGTGGGCGCATCGCAACGGAACTTGCCTACAAGCATTTAAAAAAGACGTACCAAGGGAGCCTTTTTGAATGAAAACAAGAGATTTCTCCTATGAGCTACCCACCCATTTAATTGCGCAACACCCATTAAAAGATCGCACAGCGTCAAGGTTAATGGTTGTCAATCGTCAAAACCAAACCGCGACACCAAAACAATTTATAGACTTGATTGATCATTTGCATGCGGGGGACGTGTTAGTCTTTAATGATTCAGCCGTTTTACCCGCTCGGTTGATGGGTGTCAAAATGACCACAGGTGCGGTGATTGAAGTACTCTTGCTCAATGAACAAGCACCCGATCAATGGGAATGTTTGGTTAAAAAAGCACGAAAAATAGATGTGGGCGATGAGATTATCTTTGGTGAGCATACCCTCAAAGCCACGTGTGTGAATGTCAAAGACGATGGCATTCGCGTCTTTAAACTAAGCTATGAAGGCATCTTTTTAGAGGTCTTGGACCGTTTAGGCGAAACGCCTTTGCCACCTTATATAAAAACAAGATTAGAGGATAAAACACGCTATCAAACCGTTTATGCGAAGCATCCGGGCAGTGCCGCAGCACCAACCGCAGGGCTTCATTTTACACATGAGTACTTAGAGAAAATTAAGGCAAAAGGCGTCATTATTGCCTATGTGACCATGCATATTGGTCTTGGTACCTTTAGACCGGTGTCGGTCGTCGATGTGAAAGCGCATAAAATGCACGAAGAGTGGTATGCTTTAAATCAAGCGAATGCTAAGATTATATGGCGTGCGAAAGAAGAAGGTCGTCGCGTCATCGCGGTAGGCACCACGGCTATGCGCACCTTAGAGACCATCGCAAAAGAGCATGGCGAAGTGAAACCACAATCTGGCCAATCGGATTTATTTATATACCCCGGGTTCAAGTTTAAGGTGATTGACGCCCTATTTACAAACTTTCATTTACCAGAATCTACTTTAATGATGCTGGTGAGTGCCTTTGCGAGTCGTGAACTCATTTTCGCGAGTTATCAAAAAGCCATCGATTTGTCGTTTCGCTTTTTCTCGTTTGGCGATGCGATGTTTATCGAATGAAAAAAGCCAAGGCGCTCACCTTGGCTTTTGCTTACTCAATCCAAATTTTTACGATGTCACCATCGCCACTTTCAATGTTGACAATATCGCCAACGATGTCATTTTCAATCATTTCTAAAATCATATCGACGTCAACGTCAACGTTCATTTGCTCAAGCTTATCCATTTGGATTAAACCTTTACGTTTACCACCCCGTAAAGCAATCGCGGCAAACTCAATGGGAATTTGCACATTCACTTTATCGCCATCGTTCGAGAGGATGCGGATTTTTAACATTCTCCGTTTCGAACTTTTTGCTGGTTTGGGGGCCAACATGGATGGCTTTTTTTCATCCAACGCTTTAAGCAGTTCAGCACCCTCTTGAGGGGTGATTTGCTTGCTTTGGATCATCTCTAAAATTTTCATTTTTTCACTCATCATAATCACCCTTTAAGAAGCTTAAACGCTTCATCCTTAGTAATTTCGCCATCCGCAAGTTTTTTTAATACAGCTTCACGATCGGGTTTATCATCTTCTTCAGGGGTGTAACCAAGCTGAACAATGACCTCATCAAGCATCTTCTTGACAGTGGGGTAAGAGACATTAAGTTCTTTTTCAATTTGCTTAATGTTGCCTTTGTTTTTCATAAAGACTTCAACAAAATAAAGATTTTCTTTGCTTAATTGATTAAACTTGGTGAGTCTAAATTGACCTGCTATTTCGGTATTACATTCATGACAACTTAATTTACTGACATAAAGCTCCCCCGAGCAAATCGGGCATTGACCAATCACTTCTTTTAACATAATCATCACTCCTCTTAAATTTTAAACTGAATTTTTACGTCGTCACTTTCAATGTCGATGACGGTTCCTTTAGCGTAACGAAGCAGTTTCAGCATCGTTTGCGCATCCATCACGTCGAGCGCTTGCGCCGGCAGTCTTTTCATAAAAGGCTTAGCAAACACCAAAGGAATGGGGAAAACACTAAACGTGTGAAACACTCCCCGCAAGAAGATAGGCATTTCATCAATCTTCATCTTCCAACGAATAAAGCGAGCGCGTCGTAACTTTCCTTCTCGTTTTGCTTCGAGTATATAAGCATCGACAGGGGATAGCTTATTTTCAGCGACTTTTTCTAAGATTTGCAGATTCATAACGCACCTCAAAATCAATTTATACATAAAATATAACAATAAAATTCATTTTTGTCAATTAATATTCAAATTATTAGTATTAATTTATTAAAAAAATCAATTTTATAATCAATGTTAATAGGGTGTGTGAAGTTATGTTACAAGTCCTTCTTGGTGTAAGGCTTAACTTAAGGTATAATAAAGTAAGTAATATCGGGGAGTGATGCTCATTGTACCGAGTCGGTATAGACGTAGGGTCTACCACCATTAAAACGGTGGTTTTAAATACATCATCAGACATTATCCATTCATCCTATAAACGTCACAGAAGCTCTGTTTCGACGGCGCTTAATGCGTTAATTGATGAGCTTTTTTTGGTTTGTGGCGACGAACCCATCAGTCTAAACTTTACAGGCAGCGCGGCCTTATCCATTGCTAAACGAGCAAAGGTCTCTTTTGTTCAAGAAGTAATCAGCGCTTCAATCGCCTTAAAACATGACTTTAAAGGGTTCGATGTATGTGTTGAACTGGGTGGCGAAGATGCTAAAATTATGTTCTTTGATGGCGTGAACATCGAACAACGTATGAATGGCTCGTGCGCCGGAGGAACAGGCGCTTTCATCGACCAGATGGCCTCACTTTTAAACACGGATGCAGCAGGACTTAACCAAATGGCCGCGCATGCGACCCGTCTTTATGACATTGCTTCAAGGTGCGGGGTCTTTGCTAAAACGGACATTCAGCCGCTCATTAACCAAGGTGCTAAGAAAGAAGACATTGCTTTATCCATATATCAAGCCATTGTGAATCAAACCATCGGTGGCCTTTCTCAAGGTAAAAAAATCCAAGGCCGAGTCGTCTTTTTAGGTGGACCACTGACATTCAGTGACATGCTTCGCCAGCGTTTTATCGATGTTTTAGATTTAAAAGACGCTGAGACCAGCCCTTATGGTGAAGTGTTTATGGCCTATGGGGCCGCACTCAAAGCAAGCAAAGAAC
>SKGG01000020.1 GCA_007117565.1 Candidatus Izemoplasma sp.
GGTGCCTTCTGAACCGCTTCCTGCGGTCGTAGGGACGGCAACGATCGGCCTCAGTGTTTTGCGCACTTTAAGCAAACCTCTTAACGACCAAAGTGTTTTTTTAGGTTTCGCTAAACGCACCGCATAAGCTTTGGCAACGTCAATGACAGACCCCCCGCCAAGCGCTACTAAAGCATCAAATGGATGTGTGCGATAAGCTTCAAACAACGTTTCAACCATTTTAGTCGTGGGGTTTGGTGTGATGGTGTCAACCAACGTTACCTCGATGTTATGCGCTTTAAGAGCTTTGAGTAACTGTACAGTTTTGGGCAACTTTGCTAGTGTGTTATCGGTAAAGATAAGCACGTCGTGATAGCCTTCTTTTTGACAGAGCGCTGGGAGTTCTTCGGTGCTTTGGAGGCCTTCAAGTCTTATAGGCTCTCGCCATGGAAGTAGTTTTGAAATAAGTTTAAGGCTTTTCTGTATGATTCTTTCAAAGATTCGCATTGGATCACCTCATCGTCATTATAGCACGCTTCTTCTAAGCATGTTTGCAAGACATTTATAAAACATATCGTTTGCATTTTAATCCCTTTTAAGGCTAAAGTATACATGAAAGGAGCGTTGGTCATGGCAAGCAAACAATACGAAGTTAAAGGCATGAAATGCGTCAGTTGCACCATGGGCATTCAAAAGCTACTCAAACGTCAAGCGCCCATTGCGAAGGTGGATGTGGTGTTCGGCCAAAGCAACATTACCGTCACCTTTAAAGATGAAACGATTGACGATCAAACCGTCATTGATACAGTGGCTCGCTTAGGATATAAAGCGGTACCAGCCGAGTAAAAAGTCATCCTCGCGGATGACTTTTTTTTATTCTGATGGATAACGGAGGGTGTCAATTTGTTCATGCGGCGCTTCAAGGGGATGCGATGTCACACCTAAATGTGAAATGACATAAAGAATGTCACCGACATACACGGCCCGCTCGACGCTCGCATGCATGTGGTAGCGCATCGCCACTTCAGAGCCTGCGTTGATGTCTTTAATAGCCTCTTCTGCGAGTGCTTGATGATTAATTCGTGCACTGATTGTAATCGGCATGTCCGCCTCAGGATTAATGGTAAAGAGTAAGTATTCGCTCACTGAAATCTGTTGTTGGTAATTTTCTAGCCACTGTAACCGGTTCAGACTAAAACCAAAAATTTGATGATCTTCACTGACAAGGATGGCTTTGTGATTATGTAAGGCTTCCGCAAACTGCCAGCCTTGATTTTGATTTAGTAGGATGGTAGGCTCACCAACCACCACAGGATTATGTGTGTCTTCGATGTTATAAAGCGTTAATTTAAGGCCAATCGTCATGCCTCTAGCATCCGTTTCATAACCTAAACCAATGATGTAGTTATCCAACCATGGATGTTGATAAGTACTAAAGCCTGTGATCTCTAGTTCGCCTAAGATTTCGGGCGCATAAGGGTCGCTTAAATCAATGGTATAGAAAGGATCGATCAGTTCAAACGTGACCACCGTGGCCATGGGTCCCATAAAGCGAGCTGAACGAATGGTTTCGTGCGGTTTGCCGATGCCCTCATCGATCAACGCCACTTGGGTGAGTGTATTTTCCTCGTGTTTTAGCACATAAAGGCGATTGATGGTTTCTGCACGGGTGGTCTCCCAGTCCCAACGACTTTCTGTCGTGAAGACACGTAAATAACCCTCGTACTCATCCATCGAAAACTGATTCAAGATGTGACCATTTATTTGAGCGTTACCTGCGTATTCTGGGGCACTTGCGTCAGTAAACACAAAATGAACTAAGGTCGTGACCGCATGGTAATGGACACGGTTGTTAAAACGTTCTGAGACGACATGATACTGATGGGACGCAAAGGTGATGCCTCGGTGATTGACGTAAATGGGTCCCCAGTGATAGTTTCCTAAAAAGGTCGTATGATCTGCTTCTGGTGAGTCATTTAATGTAATCGTTGAAAGAATTAAAAAGGCTTCCGTGTCAACACTGGGTAAATAATGGATGGTTTCATACGATGGACGCGTGAGCGTATCATTATGTTTAAACACTGGGCGCACGTCGTCGTTTTGATCAACGTTCGGGGTGTAGGTGTGAACTAAAATGAGTTGATCATCTTTAAGACGTGTGGTCATCGCGTGACCTTTGATTTCAAAACGATCTTGATGTTCTAGCGACGTTTTTTCGTAAAGGTCCACCACGGTGTAAGTATCATGATGCCACCATCCAAAGCCAATATCAAACACCGGCTCATCGCCATCGCTTGGACGATGACGCTCTAAGGACTCATGGCGTACACTGAGCACAATGAGATAGTCATCGGTCAGGTATAGTTCTGTAAAATAGCCATCGCTTGGCGCGTCTAAACGAAGGCGTGTGGTCATTTGCCCTTGAGCTAACAAATCAATGACATAAAGTTGTTGATGGTCGATGCGATAGAGGCGATTTTGATCCACTTTCACACGATCGCCTTCGTCAATGCCAGGGACTTGAACGTTGGTCTGCGACGTCGATGAGCCTTGTGAGGCATCACTTTCTGCCGTGGTCATCGCTGCGTCTTCAGCCAGCGTACGAAAACCGAAATTAAAAGGATGATTTGAGTGATTTGATGGTCTTAACAAACGGACCAACTCTGCTTGATCTTTCACCCCCAAAAGCGTTGTGTTTTGCACGGGGTCTGCAGGCGTGGTGCAGGCGGTTAAAAAGATAATGCTTAAAAAGGTCAATAAAGCTAACATCCGTTTCATAGAAGACACCTCGTTTTTTTTCTTTAAGCATACAGAACGTATGTGACAAACAGGTGACAAGCCTTTGAAAGTCAAAAAAAACCCCTTCAGCTTAGCGTTTCGCGTGCTACAATAAACGTGAGGTGACATCATGGCTCAAGCGAACATCTTATTGGTTGAAGATGACCTTAAACTCCAAGCGCTCGTTGAGCGTTATTTAGTCAATGAACATTATCAAGTGTTTAAAGCCCAAGACGCAAAAGAGGCTGAAACACTCTTTTTTGAACACCCCATCGATTGTGTGTTACTTGATGTCATGTTAAAAACAACCGACGGTTGGCGTGTTTTAAGAACGCTTAGACAACATAGCCGGGTGCCCATCATCATGTTAACCGCACGTTCTGAAGAAGATGATAAATTGTTTGGTTTCCATTTAGGCGCGGACGATTACCTTACAAAACCTTTTAGTTTAAAAGAGTTGATGGCACGGATTAAGGTCCAGTTGAATAAACACTTAAAGAACCACGATGTGTTAACCATCGGTGTTTTAACCGTGAACCTTAAAGCCGAACAAACGACGCTTGAAGGGCGTCCATTAGCGCTCTCACCCACAGAATACGCCTTATTAGTTTTGTTCATGCAAGAGGCTGGTCACGTCTTGTCAAGAGCGCTTCTATTAGACCGCGTATGGGGTTATGATTATTATGGCGATACAAGAACGGTTGATACGCACGTGAAACGATTACGTCAAAAACTAAAACCTTACCCGTTTATCACAACCGTCAGAGGCAGTGGGTATCGTTTTGATCGGATCGACGATGAGACGTAATCTATTTTGGCGTCTCACACTGTTTTTTATTCTTTTCGCCAGTTTAATCAGCCTTTTATTTTGGTTACTTCAACTCTATGCGCTCCCTAGGTTGATTACCCTCCGTACCGAGCGCGAATTAATCGATGAAGCCACCGCAATCGAAACGCTGATTGCAGAAGCCCCCTCACAAAGTGCCTTACTCGAAGTGCTTGAAGCTAGAGACACACAAACCGCTAGTTTTATCACGTTATACGGTCAAAACGGCCAAATCTTGTATTCAGCGATGACACAAACGCCTCTTCGCGCTATTGAACGTGATCGTTTATTGAATGAAGCTTCTTTTACACTCATCAGTGTGCGCCAAAACTTACCTTACTTAAACTACTATACAGTGAGTGAAGGGGTTATTCTAAGATTAGCCATCCCTTTACAAACCTATGACCGACAACTCGGGTTAATCAATCAATTATTTTTCGGCGCGTTAATCCTCTCTTTAACCCTCGGTGTCGTATTGGCTTGGTGGTTTTCAAAGACGCTGACAAACCCACTCAACCGACTTGAAAAAGCGGTCTCGACTTGGAATGAGTTTAGTCTTCCAGAAAACTTCATCGTTGAGGGTGAGGATGAGATCGCAAAGCTTTCACAGTCTTTTTATGATTTAAGCCTACGTTTAAACGCCACTTATAAACAGCTTCAAGATGAGCTCCAAAAAGCCACCGCTCTTGAACAAGCGCAAAAAGACTTTTTAGCACAAGCGTCGCATGAGTTAAAAACGCCGCTTTCGATTATACAAGCGTCCTTA
Organism: Candidatus Izemoplasma sp.; assembly: GCA_007117565.1. The sequence goes on from SKGG01000020.1 coordinate 4,350, forward strand.
GAGACCTTAAGTGATGGGGTTCTAACGACGAAAGATGAACAAGCATCGTTGTATCAATCGATGACGGAAGAAACGCTGCGCATGCAAACGCTCGTTGAACAACTTTTAAAACTGGTGAAGCTAGAACAAACCGAACCGATAATATCGTTCACTCAATGCGACATTAAACGCCTTACACTCAACGTCATTGAGCGTTTATCACTCATCTATCCTCTA